>JAXHUC010000066.1:0-36405 GCA_034189805.1 Cyanobacteriota bacterium | reverse complement strand
ATCGAAAACCTTTGCCTCTGACGGCGGACTAATTCGACTGACCAACGGTAGCACCAGCGGTACTGCCAGCCTCAACTTTACCGGCACATCGGGTAGCTATGATGTCGTCATTGGCTACTACGACGAACAAGATGGCAAGTCCCAAGTCTCGGTTAGTGTAGGCGGCAATACTCTCGATACCTGGACGTTCGACCAGAAACTCGGTAGCACTCGCGCCCACCCAGATAACTTCCTTACCCGTACCCTCTCCACGGGGATGAATATGAATTCGGGAGACCTCATCGAAATTGAAGGACTTCTCGATCGTGGAGAAGTGGCCCGCTTCGATTATATCGAGTTTATCCCGGCTGGAGACCCCATTCCCGACACCACCGCACCGACGGCTTCCTTGAGTGCGATCGACTTTAGTTCAACGCCGGGAGATACCAACAGCTACAGTTTTGATGTTACCTACAGCGATGATGTTGCTCTAGATCTGGCGACACTCGATAGCAGTGACGTGCGGGTAACTGGAAATGGTTTTGACGAACTCGCCACCTTCGTCAGTGCCGATACCAACAACGGCGAAACTACTGTCACCTATGAAATTGACGCTCCTGTCGGCGGATGGCAACTCACTGATGACGGGACGTATACGATTTCTCTCGAAACCGATGAAGTTGGCGATACCAGCGGCAATTTTGTCGCCAGTGGGATTCTGGGGGATTTCCAGGTTAACGTCGAAGCCGACACGACCGTACCGACAGCAAGTCTAAGCGCAGTCAATTTCAGTCCAGTTGTCGGCAACACCAACAGCTACAGTTTTGATGTCACTTACAGCGATGATGTCGCTCTCGACCTTTCCTCGATTGATAGCAGCGACGTGCGGGTGAATGGAGGGAATGGTTTTGACGAACTGGCGACCTTCATTAGTGCCAACACCAGTAACGGCGAGACCACCGTCACCTATGAAATCGATGCTCCTGTAGGTGGTTGGCAACTCGAGGATGATGGCACGTATGCGATTTCTCTCGAAACCGATGAAGTGAGCGATACCAGTGGCAATTTTGTCGCGAGTGGGATGCTGGGGAACTTTGAATTAGATGTTACTTCTGCTCCTCCTCCCTCGAATAACCCCATCCGCATCGAAGCCGAAGACATGATGCTCAGCGGCTATCGCCTCGAATCGAAAACCTTTGCCTCCGATGGGGGACTGATTCGACTCATCAACGGTAGCACCAGCGGCACGGCATCCCTCAACTTTACTGGCGCATCGGGTAGCTATGATGTTGTCGTCGGTTACTACGACGAACGAGATGGCAACTCCGAAGTCTCCGTCAGCGTCGGTGGAAACACTCTCGACACCTGGACGTTCGATCGAAACCTCGTCAGTACTCGCGCTCACCCGGATAACTTCCTCACCCGTACCCTCTCCACGGGGATGAATGTGAATTCGGGCGACCTCATCGAAATTGAGGGATTGCTCGATCGTGGAGAAGTGGCCCGCTTCGATTATATCGAGTTTATCCCGGCTGGAGACCCCATTCCCGACACCACCGCACCGACGGCTTCCTTGAGTGCGACGAACTTTAATCCCGCTGTGGGCAACAGTAACAGCTACAGTTTTGATGTCACTTACACTGATGATGTTGCCCTAGATCTAACGACACTCGATAGCAACGACGTGCGTGTGAGTGGAGGGAATGGTTTTGACGAACTCGCCACTTTCGTCAGTGCCGACACCAGCAACGGCGAAACTACCGTCATCTATGAAATTGACGCTCCCGCAGATGGTTGGCAACTCAACGATGATGGAACGTATACCATTGCCATTGAAACCGATGAAGTGAGCGATACCAGTGGCAATTCTGTCGTCACTGGGGCACTGGGCAATTTTCAAGTTAACGTCAAAGATATTCCCTCTGGCACCCATAGTTACGACCTGGCCGCGAAAGGGGTATTGGTCAACTTAGAACAAGGCACGGGCTTTATCTCGAACTACGACAACGATACGCCCATCCGGATTATGCCTCTCGGGGACTCGATTACCCAGGGCAAGGTCAACAACCTGATTCCCGAAGCGGAACGAGAAGGATATCGCGGGTTTTTGTGGGAACACTTCGAGGAGTTGGGATTGGCGATCGATTTTGTCGGTTCCGAGTCCAACGGTACGAGCAACCTGCCAGACAAAGACCATCAAGGACATTCGGGCTGGAAAATGAATCAGATTCGGGCGAATGTCAGAAACTGGATTCCGGCTTCCGAACCCGATGTTATCTTACTGAAAATCGGGACGAACGATGCCGGGGGTGAGGGGTCGAATATGGCCTCGCAACTAAACAAGGTAATCGACAGAATCCTGGCGCAAAAAGCGTTTGACGGGGAATTGTTAGTCTCTTCGATTCCGCCGATTAATGCCAATAGCTTTTATTACGAGAGTCGGATGCCCAGCATTCTCGACTACAACGCGCTGATACCCGGAGTGGTGGCGAGCAAGCCCGATAGTGCAAATGTCAGTTTTGTCGATACGTGGAGCGGTCCGAACGGTCTGACGGAAGATGATATGTCTGGCCCACCCAATGATAATGGTCTGCACCCGGCAGTGACAGGCTATGAAAAAATTGCGCAATTTTGGTACGATGCGGTCCTCGAGCAAACCGGAGAGCGTGCGGATTTGAGCAATGTGGACGACGTTATCGGCTCTGGATTCGACGACGTAATCACTGGAAATGCTAACTCGAATACGATCGAAGGGGGCGCAGGAAACGATACGATAACCGGAGGCAGCGGAGCCGATCGCTTTGTCTACAGCGCACCGACAGATGGCGGCGACGTGCTGACAGACTTCGATTCTAGCGAGAACGATCGCTTCGAGATTTCTGCTGCGGGCTTTGGGAGCGGTTTGAGTGCGGGAGTCTCCCTGAGTCTGACGGATGCGGTGACGGGAGTATTTGCCAGTGGCGTTGCTCCTATGGCGATCGGGACGAGCGCTCATTTCCTGTACGATACCGCCTCGGGCGTTCTCAGCTTCGACGCAGACGGAACGGGACTTTCAGATGCTATGGAGATTGCGACTCTTTCCGGTGCGCCAACCTTGAGTGCGAGTGATTTTTCGATCGTTTAAAGGCTAGCGGTGACGCGGTGATGGGAAAAGAAAGAAGTTAGAGAGGCAGGGAAATGGAACAGCTAACTTCTTTGTCTCCCACATCTCCCTCACCTCCCATATCTCCCTCATCTCTCTTTACTGAACCCGATCGCGTCTCGAACGGCTTGCTTGGCGGGCCGTTCCCATCCCTTCTAATACCCCTCGCGCGACTAAGCCCAATCCCCGACCGATAATTTGGGTGAGAACGTAGACGAAGCTACTGCCGACAAATGTCGTGACCGATCGCAGGCGAGGGGCGAGGGCATCTCGACCTTCTAACACCAACGTCACTGTTTGTTGAATTCCTGAGAGTCGATCGAGTTCGTGTCTTCTAGGAGCGTAAATTGTCCGCTGGCGAATTCCCCGATCGTCTAAAACGAACAAAACATAACGACTTTCGTAAATCGCAGTGGGTTCTTGAATGTATTGCCGCAAGCGATATTTCCAAGATAGGTCGTTGCGGAATCGTTCGATTTCACGAGTGGAGAGCAAACAGCGATCGTAAAAGTTTTGTTTGATCACTTCTACATCGGCAAAATGATTGAGTAAAGGTTGAGCCACGGCATTTGCCATCTGCAAGAGCAAGTTTTGCAGGAGTTGTTCGGCTCGTTGCATGGCTTCGACGTTTCCTGCCACACAAGGCTTACCATCGATCGTCAGCGGAACTTGATATAACAGATGAGCTAAAAAAGCTTCAGTTAGCGGAATCTTATCTAAAATGGAAACTCGAACAATTTCTGAATCTTGCAGTAAAACATCAACAATTTCAACCTGTTTTTTATCCACCGATAAAGTCGAGTATTTGCCGAAGAAACTTGTCGTGGTTTCTTGCCAAAGATCGAGCAAGATTTGAGATTTTTTTTGCGACAGTTTTTCTGGTTGAATTTGGGAGAACTGGAGGTCGGCAAACAGTGTCTGTAACTGGCGTAAAATCGAGTAGAGCAGCTCTCTTTTTTTCTCAACCCTAAAAATATCAATTTCTAGGGTTTCGTCGGTTAAATTGGGTAAATTCGACTGAAGTTTGGCGATCGTCGCATCGAATAGGAGCGATTGCAAAACCTGAAGTTCGATCGCCTCGGTAGGTTCCGATCGCAACGCAAGAGTCGGCTCGACGGAAACCGGTGCGGGAACATCGACATTGGGGGTTGTTTCTGGGGGGCGATCGACCCGGATTTCTCGCGGGGGAATCGGCAGCAACTGTTTGACCGTCCAGCGCGCGACGGCCAACTCCCGTCTGCGTCCTTGGAGAACCGCTCGATCGAAGACCGATAAATCTTCATTTTCTAATTGACGACCCAGCTGTTGTAAATCTGCATTGATATAGCGCAAACCCTCTCGTCGCCAGACTTGGAACATGGAGGAGAACATTGAAGGTTGAGGCGATCGCTCGACGATTTCCCCCGAAGTTGGTTCGATGCTGTCGCCTTCGGGTAGCTGCTGCCAGTAAATCCGACCGATTCCCACTTCTCGCAAGGCGATCGCCACCTGAGACAGAGGCGTACCTTTACGGCAGTAGCCCCGCACCCCAGCGGCACGGGCCGCTGCGAGGACTGCGATCTCTTGAGTCGCACTGAGCAAAAACAGCGGTAAATCTGGGTATCGCGCCTGGATTTGGGCGTAGAGCGGCACTCGAGGAGATCCCTCGATCGCTCCGGGAACCTCTTCCAACTCCAACACCACCAAATCCAGAGATTCAACAACGGACTCCGATGCCAAAATCTCCCAAGCTTGGGTGGCATCGCCCGCTTCGGCAACCAGTTCTAAATTTTCCGTATCGGCGACCCACGATCGCAACCCCATCCGGAAGATCGCATCTTCGTCGATCGATAGAAATTTGACGACATCTTTAGATTTCACAATGGCGAAGTTTTGACTCCAAAGTTAGTTGCCGATGCGCTTCCATCTCGTTGCGACCCTCCCCAAACGTTTCCTCCCATAGAATACAACCCTGACAGTGGCTCGATCGCTCGATCGAACCCTGAATTAATTCGGCATCGGTTTTTTCTGCACCGGTGCGGCGGGAGCGGGTTCGTAAATCGGCTCTTTATAAATCGGTTCGGGTTCGTAAATCGGCTCTTTATAAACTGGCTCTTTGTAAACCGGCTCGGGTTCGTAAACCGGTTCGGGTGCGTAAACCGGCTCGGGTTCGTAAACCGGTTCGGGTTCGTAAACCGGTTCGGGTGCGTAAACCGGCTCGGGTGCGTAAACCGGCTCGGGTTCGTAAACCGGCTCGGGTTCGTAAACCGGCTCGGGTTCGTAAACCGGCTCTTCAGCGGGGGTCGCCTGCGCGCGAGCCACAGGCGGTCGGGTAAGTCGATTGCGAGTGGCGACCCAGCCTGCGATCTGACCCTGTGCCTCACCGTAAAGGGGGCTATTATCCCCGATCGCCACAGCCTTTTGAATGGCATTAGAATATTGGCCCTGCTCGGCCAGGGCAATCGCCGCATCTAAAATCGGGCGATCGCGAGCCAAGAGAATTTGCGATTGCCAATCCCAAATCGAATCTTGAGCTTGTTGGTAAAGGGCGCGACCGTCGGCAATTCGATCGGCGACTTCGATGGCTTCTGCGAGTTTGCCATCCTCGGCCAAAGCCAGCGCCTCATCGAGAATCGGTTGGTCTTCGATGGTTTGAATGCGATTGCGGCTGTAGGCGACGATCGTTTGTGCTTCGTTACGCAAAGGTCGTCCGAAGGCGATCGCGGCAGCCTGCTCCATCGCCGCCCGGTATCCTGCCGGGGTTTCCAATCTCGCCAGCTCTCGAGCGCGGTTCAAGTACGGGGCATCGACCAAACGTCCCACTTTATTGCGCCAATGAGCGACTAGAGTCTGAGCGTAAATGCGACCGGGGCGATCGGCGGTAATCGACCCCGCTTGGTCGATGGCTAACTGTAGCATCGGACTTTGCCCCAGGCTGGCCATGGAGCTGGCAACTTGTAATTGTCCGAGGTCTTGAAGGTAGGTTTGCCATCCTCCCACCCGAGCGCTCGCATCTTCGTAGAGAGAATGCTCCGGGTTGAGTTGGCGAGCGATGCCCTCGGCCTCGAGAACGATTAAAATCCGCTCCGCGAGGGGAGTCGCCAGACTCGATTTATTCTCGACGATTTGTTGGGCGCGAGCGAGTTGGGTCAACTTTTGTCCTTCTCGGTAAGCGCTCGCCTGTTGGGGAATCCCAGCCACCCGTTCGATCGCCGTTTCCAGATTTTGCTCGAGTTTGGCCTCCGTGGCCCGCTCGAGCAAGATTTGACTCCACTCGTTAACAAACTCTCGAGCGGCTTCCTTGGTTTGCGTGCCATCGGGCAGCCCCGCCACCATTTCGATCGCCTGTTTGTACTCCCACACCTTGCCCCAGCGAATTTGGCGGCGAATGGTCATCAGTTCCCGCCACGCTTTCTTTTCCACGGCAATTTGCTCGTTGAGCGCTTCGGCGCGATCGAGTCGCCAGTATTCATTTTCTAACTGGGACATCTCCTTCACCAAGCGGTAGGCGAGATTCCAGTCTTGCACCTTCAGCGCCCCTTGAGCCTCCTCGTACAGGGTCTCGCCGAGATTCCAGCGAGCGATCCAGAAATCCTTCGCCCCTTTCGCCTCTTCGTACTTCGGGCTGCTCTCGGGCACTTTTTCGAGCAGGGAAACCGCCCCTTTCAAATCGTTATCTCGAAACCGCTGGCGGGCCAGATCGAGCAACACCTGCGACCACTGTCCCGAGAGCGCCCGACTTTCCGAATAGAGGGGGTGCGTCTCAGGCCAATCGTCCACCAACTCCAACGCCGCAAACACCTGCTCCGGTTCCCCCGAGGCAGCGGCATTGCGGGCACAAGAGAGACGTTCGCGATCGGTCGTCAAATCTGCGCTATTCTGACATTGCGGCGCGGGGGGAGTCGCCACCAACCACAGAAACGCGCCCACGGCCGTACCGCCAAAGACGAGGCAGGCGCTCGCGCACATCAGCGGCCACTTCAGCCAAGCGTAATTCCTCGAGACTGATGGCGGTTTCTCAGGCAATGCTGGGGGAGAATTCATCGTGTCCAAATCCGGCGGTTGCATAATGGGCGAAATGTTAAAACGAGCAGTTAGACGAATTTCCGGTCTCGGGAGGCCCTCAATTGCCGCACCCGAAGGCAAACCGAGGATCTCGAACCGACAACGAAGCGATACACTCTATCGTATTCTCAAAGCCCTCAGACAGCGATCGGTCGGTCCGGGCGAGCTAGTTAATTCTTTCCAAGAATTGTAAAACTCTCAGATACTTTTGACTAGTTTTCCGATCGCCTGCCGAATTTTTACCCGGCACGAGCGTTACCCCCACTGATTTTGATTGTAATGCCCAAACCCCTTACCGACGACTCCGATCGTCTCCCATGCCAAGGCGCGATCGTTTTTACCCGCTATCCCCAACCGGGCCAAACCAAAACTCGCTTGATTCCGGCACTTGGAGCCGCCGGAGCGGCCGAACTCCAGTGGCAAATGACCGAGCAGACCCTCGCGAGTTTCCTGCCCTTGCTGGAGCGAAAAACCCTCCAGGTGGACGTTTGCTATACCGGGGGAACTCGGCGGCAAATGCAGCGCTGGCTGGGGGAAAATTTCACCTATCGCTCCCAGGGAACTGGAGATTTGGGGGCGCGACTGACCCGCGCTTTCGACTCGGCGTTCGATCGAGGTCTCGAGCGAGCGATCGCCGTGGGAATCGATTGTCCGACGATCGATCCCTCCACCGTGGACAAGGCTTTTGAGGCGCTGGAAAATTGCGATCTGGTTCTCGGACCCGCCGTCGATGGCGGGTACTATCTCATCGGTTTGCGCCGAGCGGTCCCCAAACTGTTTGCCGGAATAGATTGGGGAGGCGATCGCGTTTTAGCCCAAACGGTGGCGGCCGCCGAGTCGTTAGGACTATCGATTGCCTATCTCGCGCCCCAAGCCGATATCGATCGCCCGGAAGATTTAGCGGTGTGGGAAGGGGTTCTCGACGAGCGCGATCGCACCCAAAAAATTTCGGCCGTCGTTCCCGTTCTCAACGAAGCCCCCCGACTCAAACAAACTCTCGCCCGACTTGAAGGCGCGTGCAACCTCGAAACGATCGTCGTCGATGGGGGCAGCAGCGATAACAGCGTTGCCATCGCTCGAGCTGCCGGGGCACAGGTACTCTCGACTGCTCCCGGTCGCGCCGGACAAATGAATGCCGGGGCAAAAGTGGCGACTGGGGATATTTTACTCTTTCTCCACGGGGACACTCAGTTACCCTCCGAATTCGATCGGGCGATCCGCCAGTATTTGGTGAATCCCCAGACGATCGCCGGGGCCTTTGAATTAAACATTGAGGGAAATTTGCGGGGACTCGACACCATTGCCTCGGGGACGAACTGGCGATCGCGACGCTTGCAGATGCCCTATGGCGACCAAGGTCTTTTTCTGCGGACCGCAACCTTCGAGCAGATGGGAGGGTTTCGAGAAATGCCCCTGATGGAAGACTTCGAGTTCGTGCGGCAGCTCAAGCGCCACGGTCGGATCGCCATCGTTCCAGCAGCGGTTTTAGTCTCGGGTCGTCGCTGGCAAAAGTTAGGGGTTTGGCGCACCACCCTCACCAATGGAGCGATCGTGATCGCCTATTTACTCGGTTGCCCGCCGCAGTGGCTCGCCCGCTGGTACTGGGGATCGGACGGGCGATCGAACTCGAGATCGCCGCAGGCGCAACCTACGGGGAACGATGAGCCATAATGAGGGAGAGCGCCCTCAGCACCGATTGTCATGGAGTTCTCGAGGGCGATGCTCCCGATAAATTCGAGTCAAATCGACTCGGGCCGACTCAGGCCAACTTGGGCAACGAACTTGGGTATTGTAGCAATCGCTCGGAAATTTCGACACGAACCATTCTTTCGCAATTTTTGTCTTTCGCAATCTTTGCGACACGTTACTGTCCCCATCGTCCGACCTCGAACTCCTCGGCGCGATCGGGATCGTTTCCATCTCCCTTGAACTCTGATTTTTTAACTGAAGACCCGTGCAATTAGCGATCGAGGTTATGTCTGGCGGAAATTGCGACCTGTTTCCTTTGACGTTCATCTGGCTTCACGGTCTGTTCGATGCGATCGTCGCCCTGTCCCTGTGTGGCATCGGATTGATGCCGATTTATATCGCTCGAGCGCGACAGGATTTTTCCCAACACCGATTGCTCTTACTCTGCGGTGCGGCGATCGCTCTGACTGGCGCGACGCACTTGTTAGCCGTTTGCAGCCTGTTTTACCCGATTCCCGGAATTTGGGGCGTGTCAAAGGCGATCGCGGCGGCCGTGGGATTGGGTGCCGTGGTGGGATTTTGGCAAGCGCTTCCCAAACTGATGAGCCTGCCGAGTTCGATTCAACTGGGGATGATGAACAAAGCCCTGGAACGGGAAGTCAACGAGCGGCGCATTTCCGAGATGACGCTGCTCGAATCCCAGCAAAAACTCGCCCTCCTGGTCGAGAAAACCCCCCTCGCGGCGATCGAATGGGATCTCGAATTTCGCGTGGTGGCTTGGAATCCGGCAGCAGCACGTATTTTCGGCTACCCTCGCGAGGAAATTCTCGGTCGTCGCGCCACGGAGTCGATCGTGCCGGAACATTCTCGAGAGGCAGCCGTTGCCGTCTGGCAAAACTTGACAAACCAAACTGGAGGAGAGTGCAGTACCCAGGAAAACTGTACCCGCGATGGCACGAGTTTAGTGTGTAATTGGTACAACACTCCCCTAGTCGATGGAGACGGTCGCACCCTCGGGGCGATTTCCCTGGTGGAAGATATTACCGCCCGCAAACAAGCAGAAGCCTCTCTACGTCAGGCCTACGATAACCTCGAAGCGCGAGTGGCAACCCGCACGGCCGAACTGGTGCAGGTCAACCGCGCCCTGAGTGCGGAAATTGAAGAACGCCAGCGGATCGAAGCCTCTTTGGAGCTGACGCAATTTACCGTCGATCGCGCCGTCGATGCCATTTTTTGGGTCGAACCGTCCGGGTATCTCGCCTATGCTAACGATGCCGCCTGCCAACTGCTCGATTGCGATCGGGCGGCGTTGATGGCAATGACGGTGTTCGATATCGACCCGCAAATTTCGCGGGCAGCATGGCGCAAACTCTCGCAGCAGTTGAAAAAAGCCGGTTCTCTGACCCTCGAATCCTATTGCCGGGGGGCCGATGGCGAGACGATCCCGCTCGAGATCGCCTTTAACTACCTCGAGTTTGGCGGCAAAACCTACAATTGCGCCTTTGCGCGAGACATTCGCGATCGCAAAAAGGCCGAAAAAGAACTGCACCGCCAAGCCCTCATCTTTGAAAATATCTACGAAGGCATCGTTCTGACGGATTTAGACGGTCGGATTCTCGATTGGAACCCCGCCGCCGAACAGATGTTCGGCTACACCGAAGAAGAGGTGGTCGGTCGTCATTGGAATTTGCTCGAACCCCGATCGTGCCGGGAAACCGATCTCGAGGGTCGCGCCAGTCTCGCCCGCGAGATTCTCGATCTGAGCGTGGCTCGGGGTCGGTGGACCGATCGAGTCTACCTCAAGCGTCGAGACCAAAGCGAATGCATTTGCGATATGGTGCTGATGCCCTTAATTGACGAGGGAGGGGAAATCGCCGGTATCCTGACGATCTCTCGCGACATTACCGAACAGCAACAAGCTCTTGAGGAGCGCGATCGCTTCTTCACCCTTTCGGTAGATATGTTGTGTATTGCCGGTATCGAGGGTGACTTCCGCCGCCTGAACCCAGCTTGGACGAGGGTTTTAGGCTACACGGAAGCAGAAATTCAAGGTCGGTCGGTCGTGGAGTTCGTTCATCCAGACGACCGAGAGCGCACCCTCGCCGAACTCGAACGACTGGCGCGGGGGTTGGAGTCGGTGGGCTTCGAGAATCGCTACCGCACCCGCGACGGGGTCTATCGATGGCTGCTGTGGAACTCGATTCCCTCTCCCGATCGACAACTGGTGTACTCGGTGGCCCACGACATCACCGAACGCAAGCTCACTGAAGAGGCGATCCAACAGCAGTTTCGCCGGGAAAAACTCCTCGGGGCGATTACCCAGCGCATTCACGCCTCCCTAGATTTAGATGCAGTCCTCAATGCCACGGTGACTGAAGTGCGACAGTTTTTACAAACCGATCGTACGGCGATTTATCGATTTGGGGCCAGTGGCAACAGCTATATCGTCGTCGAATCCGTGGAAAAATCGCTGCCGCAGATGCTGGGGGTGCGCATTCGAGAAACCTGTTTCAGCCCCGAACAGATGAACAGCTACCGACAAGGACGGGCGATCGCCATTGACGATTTGGATGCGACCTCGTGGGACTTGCCCTATCGGGATTTGCTAGCTGAGTACGAAGTGCGAGCGAGTTTGGTGGTTCCCATTTTGCTGCAACCGAGTTCGACTGCTGCTGAGGCGGCTCAATTGGATGGGATCGTCGGGGGCGAGAGACCGTCGATTTTATGGGGATTGGCGATCGCCCATCACTGCCGCAGCCCCCGCCAATGGCTCGACTCGGAGATCGAACTGCTCGAACAACTCAGCGGACAACTCGCGATCGCCATCGGACAGTCGGAACTTTACGAACAAGCCCAAGTCGAAATTCTCGAGCGCAAGAAAGCCGAACATCGGTTGCTCGAAAGCGAGGCCACCATTCGCGCCCTCTATGGGGTGACGGCTTCCCAGAACTGGGATTTTGACGGGCGTTTGGCTCGCATTCTGGAGATGGGTTGCCAACGATTGGGCCTCGAAATTGGTATGGTGGGCCAATTTAGCGGCAATCGCTACGAAATTATCGCGGCCTTAGTTCCCGATGGCGCATTTCCCAAACCGGTGAAAGGGGATGCGTTTAACGTCGAACAAACCTTCGATTCGCTCCTGTTGCGCAAAGATGTTGAAGAGTTAGTCTGTTTCGAGTTTGCCTCGGTTTCCGACTACCGCGACCATCCCGCCTGTACCCTGCGCCAACTCGAAGCCTATATCGGGGTGGCCCTGGTGACCAACGGTCAGGTTTACGGAACCATTAGCTTTGCGGGCCGCGATCCCCAGCCCACACCGTTTCGGGATACGGATAAGGAGTTGCTCAAACTCATGGCGCAGTGGGTGGGGGGAGAAATCGAGCGCCACTCGGCGCAAAGCGCCCTTCAGCATCAGTTACAGCGGGCAGTGCTGCTCAAAAAAATTACCCAAGAGATTCGATCGAAACTCGACGCGCTCGAGATTTTCCAAACCACCGCCACCCAAATTGGCACGGCGTTGAAGGTGAATCGCTGTGCCATTCATACTTACACCGAAGTCCCAGAACCCGACGTTCCCGTGGTGGTGGAATATCTCGAACCGGGCTACGACTCCATCGGCGGGTTGCAGATTCCCATCGAGGGGAACGCCCACATGGAACGACTACTGTCTCAAGATAGCGCGATCGCCTCGCCGAACGTGTATACCGAACCCTTGCTCGAAGATGCCACGGATTGGTGTCGGCAAATCGGCTTGAAATCGCTGCTGGTGGTGCGCACTTCTTATAAAGGGGAACCCAACGGGGTGATTGCCCTCCATCAATGCGATCGCCTGCGGGAATGGACGAAGGAGGAAATCGACCTGCTCGAATCGGTGGCAGACCAAATGGCGATCGCCCTAACTCAGGCGCGATTGTTGAATCGGGCGCGGCAGCAGGGGGAACAACTCGCCCAGCAAAACCTGGCCCTGAAGCAGTCCCGCAAAGCTGCCGAGTCAGCAAACCGCGCTAAAAGCGATTTCCTCGCTACCATGAGCCACGAAATCCGCACGCCGATGAATGCCACTATCGGCATGACCGGACTCTTGCTCGATACCGACCTCAATCCGGAACAGCGGGATTTTGTGGAAACCATCCGCACTAGCGGCGATGCCTTGCTGGCGATCGTCAACGATATTTTAGATTTCTCGAAAATTGAGTCGGGTAAGCTCGATTTGGAAGAGCATCCCTTCGAGTTGCGCGATTGCATCGAAGGGGCACTGGATTTACTGGCTCCCAAAGCGGCGCAAAAAGAGCTAGAACTCGCTTACATGGTGGAACCGCAAACCCCCAATCTCATCATTGGCGACGTAACTCGATTGCGCCAAATTTTGGTGAATTTAATCGGCAATGCCATTAAGTTTACCGAAACCGGGGAAGCGATCGTATCGGTGACCTCAACCCGCTTATCGACGAGCGTTCCGGAGTCGCGTCGCGACGAACAAAACTACAAAATCGAGTTTGCCGTGCGCGATACGGGGATCGGCATTCCCCCGGACCGACTCGATCGCCTCTTCAAACCATTCTCGCAGGTGGATGCTTCGACCACCCGGCAATTTGGCGGCACGGGACTCGGACTGGCGATTAGCGAGAAACTCTCTCGGATGATGGGCGGTCAGATGTGGGTGGAGAGTCAGGTGGGTCGAGGCTCGACGTTCTTCTTTTCGATCGTCGCCCGCACTCGTCCGGGTATTACTGGCATCAATTACAGCGATGCACAACCCCAGCTTGAGGATAAGCGCTTACTGATTGTCGATGATAATGCCACCAATCGGCAGATTTTGAGCAAACAGGCGCGGTGTTGGGGAATGGATACCCAGGCGGCGGAATCGGGGATGCAAGCGTTGAGCTGGCTGCGGCAAGGGCAAACCTTCGATCTGATCGTCTTGGACATGCAGATGCCCCAGATGGATGGCATGATGCTGGCTCGGGAAATTCGCCAACTGCCGGGAATGAAGGAGTTGCCCCTGGTGATGTTTACCTCTATCGGTCGTCCGGAAATCGATCGCGCCGAAATTAAGGTCGAGTTTGCCGCATTTTTGAATAAGCCGATCAAGCAGTCGCAATTCTATAACGTAGTGGTGAATTTGCTGTGCGAGCGATCGCCGAGTCACCTGGTTCGCCCGCAACCACCCCAAACGGCAAAACCCTGGGTCGATGTTCCCCTACCGCCATTGCGCATTCTATTGGCGGAGGATAATGCGATCAATCAAAAGGTGGCCTTGCGGATGCTCGAACGGTTGGGCTACCGCGCCGATATTGCCGCCAATGGTTTGGAGGTGCTAGAAGCGCTGCAACGGCAGGCTTACGACGTAGTGTTGATGGACGTGCAGATGCCCCAGTTGGATGGTTTAGAGACAACGCGACGAATTCGATCGATAGATTTCGTTTCTCACCCGGCGATCGAGGGTCCCGTGCGGATTATTGCTATGACAGCGAATGCCATGCAAGGCGATCGGGAAATTTGTCTCGAGGCGGGAATGGATGACTATATCAGTAAACCGATTCGCGCGGAAAAACTGGCTTTGGCTTTGTCGAGATGCGATCGTTCTTTATCTGAATCCATCTCCCAGGTGGTGCAAGTTCAAGAATCTGCGGTTCTCATCGAACCAGTTCTCGATTCCCAGGTTGTCGATCCGATCGCCTCATCGATCGCCTCCGAGACTCGACAGGTGAGAAAAGATTTAGCAATTTCGCCCGATGAAATTCTCGATCGAGAAGCTTTAAAAGCATTGCGATCGTTAATTGGTGAAGAGGATTTAGAAACGTTTATCGAGGTGCTAGATAGTTATCTCAATGAAAGTCCGCAATTGATGCAAAATATTGAAGATGCGATCGGTGCAGAAGATATTATGGCGCTACAAATGGCCGCTCATACGCTCAAGTCTACCAGTGCGACATTAGGGGCGAACGACCTGGCTACATTGTGCGGCAAGTTGGAAGGATTTAGCAAAACCGAATCCCTCGATGTCGCCTCAGAATTACTCGCGCGAGTGGTTGCCGAATATCCGAAAACGGAGATGGCGCTGCAAGCGATTCGAGCGGAGGTCAGTTAACCTGGATTATTCACGATAAGCTAGTGCCGCTACAGGTCATTAAAAATGCGTCTTGAACAGTTGAACGGGACGGAAACCGACACCGCTCGCGATGCACGCAAAATGAAAAATGCCGAGTACACATAGCTTTCAAGGGTTGAGGACTAGTCAGTTATTTCTACCGCCCTGCACTAGTACTTTGTGAGTCGAGCTGTCCTCATCTCACTGAATACAGCTATAACAGAATATTCATTTGACACACTCCATCACGTATTCACCAGTTAAAGTCCTCTGAAATATGCAAATTGAGCTTTTCTTTGTTGAAATATTGAAAATTTAAAAAATTAAATTTTTTTAAATTTTTTTGTAAATATGCTAAACACTCGTTATACTACCTATATTAATTGATAAGCTTAAACATTCTCAACTATTATCAAGTTGTATCTTTGAATTATATGAATATTACTAGTGCCAAGAGAATGTTTCTGGCTCCGCTTGGAGCTACTATTTTGTTGTTAGGAACATCAAAATTTGTTAATGCTGCTTCTTTTCTAAATCTGGACAATGGAGACATCGGAACGATTGATACTTCAACAGGTGTCTTTACTCCATTCATAATAGATGCACCAACATTTCTTGATGTTGCTATTGATTCTAGTAATAACTTGTTTGGAATTACTAGTGTAGGGGATTTGTATGATATAGACTTGAGTACCAACGAAAATACCCCGATCGACAATCTAGAACTATTTATTAATGGTTTGGGATTTGATGAAGAAAATATACTTTACGGTACTGGCTTGAGTGGTTTTTACAGTATAGACACATTAACGGGAACGGCATTACAAGTTTCTAGCATTAGTGGTTTCAATAGTAGTGGAGATCTCGTTTACGATTCAGATCTAGAGCAATTCTTTGCAACATCTAGTTCGGGATCGACTGATGACTTGTGGTCGATCGAGAAAGATGGTACTGCAACTCTAATCGGTGATATTGGTTTTAACAATGTGTTCGGCTTGTTTTTTGAGAATGGAACTCTATTCGGTTACACTGAGAATCGACAACAAATCTCGATTGACATGACAACAGGGATTGGGACATTTGACAAAAGTATATCCGGAACTAACGGTCAAATTTTCGGAGCGACTTCTTCAATCTCTTCAACATCCTCAGTTCCCGAACCTAGCATTACCCTCGGTCTCTTAACTGTTGGTTTGTTAAGTGCTCGTTTTACGATAAAGCAGAAACAAAAATCCAGCTCAAAAAAATCCTAAATTTCTAGAAACATAATTGAGTTCGTACGCTCTAAAACTCAGATTCAGAAACAAAATACATTTCGATATTGGGAGTCTTGTTATCGATTGCCTTTGCAATTTCCCCAGTTCGAGCCACGATGTCCTCCCGTACCAACACCGGAAAAAAGGGAAAACCGAGTATCGAAAAAAACAGAAAACCCCTGGCAAAAGGTAATTTCTCCACAGAACCTCCAAATTTCGTACCAAATTTCGTATAGTGGAGCGATACAATTGTGAAGCATTGTCTCCCAAGGCTCGTATCGCTCTCTCCCATGTCCAAACCCGACCCATCGCCATCCCCTGCCGACGATCGCAGCGACGATCGCACCGGAGTTGAGAATACCATCCGCATTCGGGGGGCCAGACAACACAATCTCCAAAATCTTGACTTAGAACTGCCGCGCGATCGCCTGATCGTATTTACCGGGGTTTCGGGTTCGGGCAAATCCTCCCTGGCGTTCGACACCATTTTTGCTGAGGGACAGCGCCGCTACATCGAATCCCTGAGTGCTTACGCCCGTCAGTTTCTCGGACAACTCGACAAACCTGATGTCGATGCGATCGAAGGGCTGAGTCCGGCGATTTCCATCGATCAGAAATCCACCTCCCACAACCCTCGTTCCACCGTCGGCACGGTGACAGAAATTTACGATTACCTGCGATTGTTCTTCGGGCGCGCCGGCGAACCCCACTGCCCGGTATGCGATCGGTCGATCGCCCCCGAAACCATCGATCGAATGTGCGATCGCATCATGGAACTGCCCGATCGCACCAAATTTCAAATTCTCGCCCCGGTAATTCGCGGCAAAAAAGGCACCCATCAAAAACTGCTCTCGGGTCTCTCCTCCCAAGGCTTCGTCCGGGTGCGCGTAGACGGGACGGTGCGCGAACTTTCCGAATCGATCGAGTTGGATAAAAATCAAACCCATACCATCGAAATTGTCGTCGATCGTCTCATCAAAAAACCGGGCATCGAAGAACGCCTCACCGACTCCCTTTCCACTTGCTTGCAACAGTCCGAAGGGATTGCCCTGATTGTTGGCGAATTCCCCGATGGCGACGAAGGCGATTCCCAGACGCGATCGCTCGAAATCCTCTTTTCGGAAAACTTTGCCTGTCCCGAACACGGGGCGGTGATGGAAGAACTCTCGCCGCGCCTGTTCTCCTTCAACTCTCCCTACGGGGCCTGTCCTACTTGCCACGGTTTGGGGAGTTCGCGCACTTTTGCCCCGGACTTAATCGTCCCCGACCCGGATGCCCCAGTTTACAGCGCCATCGCCCCCTGGTCGGACAAAGATAACACCTATTACCTGTCTTTGCTCTATAGCGTCGGTACGGCTTACGGCTTTGCCCTCGATACCCCGTGGAAAAAACTGAGCGCCCAGCAGCAAAAAGTGATTTTACACGGTTCGCCCGAACCGATTTGGATCGAAACCGATTCTCGCTACCGGGAAAATAAAGGCTACTTCCGCCAGTATGCCGGGGCAGTTGCCATGCTACAGCGGCAGTACGACGAAACCTCCTCCGAACAAGTCAAAGACAAACTCGAGCAATATATCGTTGACGAAGTTTGCAAGACCTGTGGCGGTACGCGCCTCAAACCCGAATCCCTTGCCGTGCGCATCGGTGACTGTAGCATTACCGATCTCACGCGGGTCTCGATTCGAGATTGCATCGATCGCATCAATCGACTCACCTTAACCGATCGCCAAGCGCAAATCGCCCATCTCGTTCTCAAAGAAATCCGGGCCCGGCTGCAATTCCTCCTCGATGTGGGACTCGATTACCTCAGTCTCGATCGGGCCGCCATGACCCTTTCGGGCGGGGAAGCCCAGCGAATTCGCCTCGCCACCCAAATTGGGGCGGGACTCACCGGAGTTCTCTACGTTCTCGACGAACCCAGCATCGGCTTGCACCAGCGCGATAACGGGCGATTGTTGCGCACCCTCACCAAACTGCGGGACTTGGGCAATACCCTGATCGTGGTCGAACACGACGAAGAAACCATTCGGGCGGCCGATTGCTTGGTCGATATCGGACCCGGTGCCGGGGTTCATGGGGGGGAAGTGGTCGCCCAAGGGGATTTAGAAACGATTCTGAACGCCGAACGATCGCTGACGGGAATGTATTTATCCGGGCGCAAAACGATCGCCACCCCCGAAACCCGACGGCGGGGAAACGGGCGGGCGCTACGCCTGCAAGATGCCCACCGCAACAATCTCCGCCACCTAGATATCGAGATTCCCTTGGGGAAATTGGTCTGCGTGACGGGAGTTTCCGGTTCGGGGAAATCCAGCTTGATCGACGAACTCCTCTACCCGGCCCTGCTACACCACCTCACGCGCCGGATTCCCTTTCCCAAACAACTCAAAGCCCTGAAAGTGAAAGGGGCAAAGGTCAAAACCGTTAAAGATGCCGTCGATAAAGTGATTATTATCGACCAATCCCCGATCGGACGCACCCCCCGTTCTAATTTGGCGACCTATACTGGGGTCTTCGACAGCATTCGCCAAGTTTTTGCCGAAACCATCGAGGCCAAAGCACGAGGGTACAAACCCGGACGCTTTTCGTTCAACGTCAAAGGCGGGCGTTGCGAGGCTTGTGGCGGGCAGGGGTCGAACGTCATTTCCATGAACTTTTTACCGGATGTTTACGTTCGCTGCGAAGTTTGTAAAGGAGCGCGCTACAATCGGGAAACATTACAGGTAAAGTACAAGGGATATTCAATCTCCGATGTCCTCAATATGACCGTTGAGGAAGCCCACCAGGCATTTCAAAATATCCCCCGCGCGGCGACCCGCCTGCAAACCTGTATCGACGTAGGACTCGGATACATTCAATTAGGACAACCGGCCCCAACTCTTTCTGGAGGCGAGGCGCAACGGGTGAAACTGGCGACGGAACTCTCCCGTCGAGCGACGGGTAAAACACTCTATCTGATTGACGAACCCACCACGGGTTTGTCGTTTTACGATGTTCACCATCTTTTAAATGTCTTACAGCGGTTGGTGGATAAAGGAAACTCGATTCTCGTCATCGAACACAACCTCGATGTGATTCGCTGTGCGGATTGGGTTATTGACCTAGGGCCTGAAGGGGGAGATAAAGGAGGAGATGCGATCGCGACCGGTCCCCCAGAAGAAGTGGCGAGTAACCCGCGCTCCCATACGGGACGATACCTCCAGCGGGTGTTGCAACAATACCCACCCGGCGGCTCGTAATCTGCGAGAGTTCGGAAGATCGTCCTGCTGGGGGTGTCGGCAATCGGGAAGCTTGAGGAGCTAAATTCTCCCTTATCCCCTTATCGACCCGTCCTCCGTCCTATACCTCAAATTCTCCCATTGACCAAACGCTAGCTCGTAAAAATCTCAATTCCTTCACAAGAGCGAAGAAAGTGACAAGATACAATTAAGCAATCTCTGTAACTCTCGATTCTGGTGTGCATCTGTGAATTTTCAATTAGAGCAAGCTGCGAAGTTCGATCGAATTTGGACTCTGAAGGGGTGGTTGAATGGGGAGAAAGCGGTTGAGATTGCGTTAGCAGCCTGGGAGAGGTGCGATCGCCATCCCATCATGAGGGATTGCCAGATCGACATGTCTGGGGAACCGAACGCGATCGATTGGTGGTCAATGTTGGTGATAATCGTCAGAGCATTTGGCACGCATTCGCGATCGCTCGCTCGACTTAGATCGCACCAGAACGAATCCAACTGACGCACTCGACCTCCCCGAGTCAATCAGTTCACAATTCTGTATTTAACTATGACTTCATCACCTCCTAACCTATCGCCTTCAGCGCAGGGAGTTCTTATGGATCTGGCATCGCACAAATTTATTTTGCTTTTCGACCCAGAACAAGCAGAAGAACTCTGTCAAGCTGCGATTATTGAAAAATTTACTCACAAAACCGTCCTGTTTAAAGAAGGCGAAAAATCGGACTGTTTGTATTTAATCTTAGAAGGCTCGGTGGAATTTCAAAAGCAAGTCGGGGAGAATCGCTATCAAACTCTCACGCAAGCGGGACCGAATGCTTTTTTTGGAGAATTAGGACTTTTGGACGGACAACCTCGCAGCGCTCACGCCATTGTCTTTGAAGACTCGATCTTAGCCAAAATTCCCGACTATCGCATGATGAAGGTTTTAGATGGAATGAAAGGTTCTAAAGCCATCGAAATTTTTAGTTATATGACCCAACGCCTGCGAGATTCGACGGAACAGTACATCAAACAGGTGGTTCACAAACAAAAAATGGTATTGCTCGGGGAGATGGTTAATACCGTCATTCACGATTTTAAAAGCCCTTTGAGTAGTATTACGTTGGCTAGCGGTATGCTCAAAGAACAGCACGACGATGAAGATACCATCGAGTGGTGCGACCTGATTAAAGCTCAGGCTCAACGAATTGCCGATATGGCAGAAGAATTTTTAGAATTTACTCAGGGCGAAGCAGCCCTGAATAAAAAACCGATGAAGCTCGCAGATGCTTTGCGTTACTTCGAGCGGTTAAATCGAGTTTATTTAAATCAAGCAAGTGTCGAATTAACGATCGACTGCGATGAAAATATTATATTAAATGCTGATGAAAATAAGCTGTTGCGAGTTTGGCAAAACTTAGTCGGCAATGCCGTCGAAGCATTTATGGAACGTGGCGGCAAAATTGAAATTCTCGCTCGGGCTAAAGGTCGCGAAGTCGAAACCATCGTCCGGGATAACGGACCGGGCATTCCCGAAGAAATTAAAAGCCGTTTGTTTGAATCTTTCGTCACCTATGGAAAGCGCGGCGGAACGGGTTTGGGAACGGCGATCGCCAAGTCGATGATCGACGCTCACGACGGGAGGATTTCATTTGAATCGAATCCCGATGGCGGAACGACGTTTCATATTTATTTGCCGCTTTATCCCGGATGATTCGCCAACTTTTAGATCGCCTTTAAAACGCTTTATAAATTTCCGTGGGTTAGATGATTTTCTCAGTAGGAGTCAAAGACTCGAACTTATCGGTAGCTCGACCTTCGATCGATTTCCACGGATAGATTATATACGGTTAGATCGATCGAGAGACTCTCTCGGATAATTCTCAAGCAAATAGACTTTAAATCAATAGGCTCGGTCGGGGAAAATAAACCCTTGCCCCTCGTTAGAAATATCCATATATCCACGATCGAGATCGCAACAGTTTTGAAATCTAACTTTGCACTCTAACATCTTCGATGGCGATCGCTTCAAGGCTCCAAATCGTCAAACGCTTCACGAGAATTGCGAATCCCCACTCAAGTCAAGCCTTCAAGATTGAGCCGTACCCTTTACAATAATCGGAATATTCCTATTTTTCGATCGCCTTCGATTATTGCCGTGCTGTTTTCTCCCCGTTCGCTACTTTCTTTTTTCGCAGCCATCTGTCTGCTCGGGACTCTGAGTGCCTGCGCGGATAGTCCCCTCGGTCGTTCCGTTGAGGATTCTCTGACTGCCGACCCGCAATTGCAAGAGCAATCCGCCGAACCCACGCCGACCCCAGAAACGACACCCAATCCAACACCCACCCCAAGTAACGAGGTAGCACTTCCCGAAGATTTTCCCCCGGTCATTCCTCAGTACGATGGGGCAATCCTCGAAGATGTAACGCAGCAGGATGAGACGGTTGCAACCCAGTGGACGAGCGACGATCCCATCAATGCGATCGAAGAATTCTACCAGCGCCAGTTCCAACAAAATGACTGGCAACTTATCGATCCCCAAAGCGATCCCGAAAGTGAGAATGACGGCGACAATAATAGTGGCGACAATAATAACGAAGAACAAACCGACGATCGCGTTCGAGTTCTCGAAGCGCGGCAAGACGACCTACAGGTGAAAGTTTCGATCGCCCCCAACACCGCAGAAGACGAAGCTGCCACCTCCTTAGAAATCGCCTATTCCCTCTCCGAAAATCCCACGGCTGACAATTCTCCCCCCCCAACTCCGATTGCTGGCGCTCCGACTACTCCCGAGACCGCACCCTCTCGAGCAACTCTCCCCACCAACACCCCCACTGCTTTTAGCGATCTCGATGGCGTACCTCAAGCTCGTACCTACATCAAAGATTTAGCCGCTTTGGGAGTCCTCACCTCCGCCGACGGCAGCGATAAATTCGATCCCGAAGCAGCCATCTCCCGCCGAGAATACGCGCGCTGGCTGCTGGCGACCAACAATCAACTCTTCGCCGACGCACCCACCAAACAAATTCGTCTGGCAAATGACAGCGCTCAGCCGGTGTTTGGGGATATCCCCGCCACCGACCCCGATTTCGGCACCATTCAAGGTCTCGCAGAAGCGGGCATCTTACCCAGCCGATTGACGGGAGCCACGACGATCGCTCAGTTCCGTCCCGATGCGGCCCTAACGCGAGAAGAATTGGTCTCGTGGAAAGTGCCTCTCGACTTGCGACGGGGGCTATCGGCAACCACAGCAACCGAGATCGGCGAAACTTGGGGATTTCAAGATGCCAGCCGCATCGATGCCAAAGCCCTCCCAGCGGTACAGGCCGATTTTCAAAACGGAGACTTATCCAATATCCGTCGGGCTTTTGGCTACACGACCCTATTTCAGCCGAAAAAAAGCGTCTCTCGGGCAGAAGCTGCTTCAACGCTGTGGTACTTTGGATTCCAAGGAGAAGGTCGATCGGCCGCGCTGGCTCTTCAAGATAATTCCGATGGAAATGGGGAATAGGGAATAGGGAATGGAGAGCTGGGGAGGCTGGGGGAGAAACGGAAGAAACGGGGGAAACGGGGACAAGAGAATATTTGACGTTCATCATTCAGCATTTTTCCGAATTCCGAACTCCAAGCCTCCGAAGCCCCCAAAGCTCCCGAAGCTCCCGAAGCTCTCTAACCCACTATGTCCGAACCTCAATACGATCGACTCTTTAACACCATCGCAGAATTAGTCATGTGTCATTCCCCCAGCGGCGTTGAGGGAGAAGTCGATGAGTGGCTGCTCGATCGGTTTGCGGCGTTGGGATTGGAAACTTGGCTCGATGAGGCGGGTAATGTCATTGCTAAAATTCCCGGTCGCGATTCGAGTCGATCGCTGACAATTACCGGGCACAAAGACGAAATCGGGGCAATTGTCAAGAGAGTCGGTGAGGATGGAACTGTTGAAGTGCGCAAGCTCGGCGGTTCGTACCCTTGGGTTTACGGTGAAGGGGTGGTCGATTTGTTGGGCGACGAGCAAACGGTATCGGGAATTCTCAGTTTTGGTTCGCGCCACGTCTCTCACGAGTCCCCGCAAAAAGCCCAACAAAATAGTACTCCGCTCCAGTGGGAAAATGCGTGGATCGAAACTAAACAAACTCACGAAGCTCTCGAAACTGCTGGCGTTCGACCGGGAACGCGGATGGTGGTGGGCAAGCACCGCAAAAAACCGATTCGCTTGCAGGATTACATTGCCAGCTACACCCTGGATAATAAAGCCTCGGTAGCCATTTTGCTCGAATTGGCGCAAACGGTGAAGCAACCGAGCGTTGACGTATATTTAGTCGCTTCGGCAAAAGAAGAAGTCGGAGCTATTGGCGCACTTTACTTCACCAACCGCCAGCGCACGAACGCCCTGATTGCTCTCGAGATTTGTCCGATCGCCCCAGAATACCCGATCGAAGATGGAGTGGCTCCAGTACTGCTCTCCCAAGATGCCTACGGAGTATACGACGAAGGGTTAAATGCCAGCTTGCGCGATTGTGCGAAAACAGC
Organism: Cyanobacteriota bacterium; assembly: GCA_034189805.1. Lineage (GTDB taxonomy): Bacteria > Cyanobacteriota > Cyanobacteriia > Cyanobacteriales > Geitlerinemataceae > Zarconia. The sequence goes on along the minus strand of JAXHUC010000066.1, from coordinate 12,462 downwards.
AGAAATTCCCTTGCAACTGGCGGCAATTAGTGGTTTCGGGAGCGATGGGTCGATTGCGATGAAATTCGGTCACGTCGCTCGTGCTGCCTGTTTGGGCTTCCCTACCCAAAATACCCACGGCTACGAAATCGCTCACCTCGGGGCGATCGTCAATTGCATTCGCTTGCTGCAATCTTACTGCACGGCTGAGGTTTGAGCTGGGGGCTTGTGGGAGGGACAAGGGAGATGAGAGAGATACAAAATTCCTCCTTGTCTCCCCATCACCGCGTCCCCGCGTCATCTCATTCCCGGTTCAAAAATTATTTTTGAAATTTTAAATCCGATCGATTCCCTGGGTCGTATCTAGAAAGAACGATTTTCGACAACCAGGAGCGAATCCCTTTGATGAAAACGAATTACGCCCGTCCTTTGGCTTTAAGTTTTACCCTCGCAGCGATCGTCTTTCTCGGAGCTTGTGCGACCGATACTGCCAGTACGAGTGACGCAGACGAGGCGGCATCGGCTCCAGCGACGACTGAAACCGAGACCACTCCGGAAGCAGAAACCACAGCTGAAGCTCCGGCGGCCGAACCTGCGGCTGATGGCGAACTCACCACTCTCCCCCTAACCAACGCAGAAACGGGAGAATCTTTTACCCTGGCAGATTTTTCGGGACAAACGGTGTTAGTCAAGCCGATGGCCACTTGGTGCGGTAAGTGCAAAACCAACTTGCAAGGCGTGCAAGAAGCCACTGCCGAATTGGGCGAAGGAGATTACAAGATTGTTGCCCTGAGCGTCGAAGACAATCTTCCCGATGAGGATTTAGCCAAATATGCCACTGAGGAAGGCTTTGACTTTACCTTTGCCGTTGCTGACCCCGAAATGATGCGCGCGCTAGACGCACAATACGGACAAGAGGCTCTCAATCCCTCCATCGGATCGCGTTTCATCATCAGCCCCGACGGCGAACTCTCGGAACTCGCCACGGGAACTGTCGATCCCGGTGAGCTAGTTGCAACCCTCGGAAGTTAAGAACTAACACCGTTCATCACTCGCTAGGATTCAGATTTAGTTGTGGCTTCAGAACTTTTACAGGCTTTTGTCTTAGGCAACGGTGCAATTTTGACCAATGTCTGCATGTTGCCCCTGTACCCCGGTACGATCGCATTTTTGAGCAGTAACATTTCCGATCGCAATGCTCGACCGATCGGGTTTTTGCTCGGTTTTGCCGTCCTCGGTGGCATTTTAAGCATGATGGTCGTTATTGGGGCAATTCTCTATGCCCTCGGTCAATCTTTTGCCAGGGTCTTACCGTGGGTGCTTCCCGTCGTTTACGGCTTGGTTATCGTACTGGGCGTATCGATGGCGATGGGATTCAATCCTTTTTCCCGACTGCTGATGCCACAAGCGCCCACGGCCAACAATCCCTTCGGTACCGCTTACCTCTACGGGTTGATGTTCGGACCGATGACTCTGCCTTGTACCGGACCGATTATTACCGCCGCATTCGTCCTCAGTGTCGATTCGACGGGTACGTTCTCCGGTGCGGCTTTGATGTCGCGCCTGCTGTACTTTATCTTTTTCGGTCTCGGTTTCGGTTGGCCGTTGCTCTTGCTACCCGTCTTGGCGCGATCGGCCCAACGTCGTTTCTTGAAATGGACGACGCAGAATCACGAACTGCTCGTGCGAGGATCGGGAGCGCTGTTAATCGTTATCGGTATCTTCGGCATTTGGACGGAACTCTTGCCGAATCTGAGGTAGCTTCGGGGGCCCGGGAGACGCGGGGACGCTCCGGACGCGGAGATGAGGGAGATGGAAGGACGCGGTGACGCGGTGACGCGGTGACGCGGTGAGGGAGACAAGGTAGAACGCGCAGATCTGGCATTCATTCTCTCCCAGCTTCCCCAACTTCCCCAGCGCCCTCACCTCCCCAGCTTCCCCCGTTCCCCGTTCCCCATTCTCCTCCCGATCGAGAAACTTACTCAGCAAACCCTATATAATGAGCCAGGGTCGAGTCAAACCGCAGGTGCATCCGTTAAGATTGAAGGCGATCGAGGCGAATTCTCCTGCCCGCGTTCAGTGTGAGGAGCGATCGAAAACCTCCATGTTCCCCACCGATGCCGAACTTTACCGAGAAATGCGATCGGGCGATCGGTCGGCATTGGGAACCCTTTACGATCGCTATGGCAGCCTCGTTTACGCTCTGGCGATGAAAATTCTTGCCGATCCCCAAGAAGCGGAAGACCTGATTCAAGAGATTTTTTTGACGCTGTGGCGGAAGGAAAACTATAATCCCGATCGCGGTTCTCTGAGTAGTTTTCTCACAGTCATGACCCGCTCTCGGGCACTCGATCGAGTGCGATCGCGCAACCGAAAGCTTAAATTTTTAGGAAAATGGGGTTCGACCCCAAATGACAAAAACAGCTCGGTGACCCCTTTTGAAGAGGCAGTTGTCCGCGAACGTCGAGATCGGGTGCGCTACGCTCTCAAAAATCTCCCGGAAAAACAGCGTCAAATCTTAGAACTCTCTTACTATCAAGGGTTGAGCCAGTCGGCGATTTCCGAACGATTGAAGTTACCCCTAGGAACGGTGAAAACGCGATCGCGTCAGGGTTTGTTGAAACTCAGGCAATCTTTGCAAGATACGATAGAGTGATAGGTCGATCGATGTCAGCCCGAGCGGCGATTTCCGATATCGCGACGTGCAAATTGAAAATGCGAATTTAAAGCGCAAATTTGAAACTTTGAATTTGAAACTTTAAGAAGTTTGAGTTGGAGCAAAGTCATTGACTCTCAAGCACATTGACGAACTCATGGCTGGATACGTCTTGGGGAACTTAAGTCCCGAGGAAACCCAAGCGTTCGAGGATTTGCTTGCCGAACGACCCCAATTACATCGAGAAGTCGATCGCCTGCGAGAAACCCTGGAGTTAATGCCCTACGCCCTTCCAGAAGTGGCTCCTCCACCTCAATTGCGAGGGGCAATTCTCGATCGGACCCGACCGGATGACCGACTGCCAACAGTCACCTCTAGGAATCATCTGTGGTTTGTCGGTTTCAGTGCGATCGCGGCAATCGTTCTCGCGCTCCTTGGAGTCGATAACTATCGCTTGCGCCGCCAACTTGCCCGAGAATCTCCACAATGGCCCCAAGCAGAGCCGATCGTTGCCGAAACCCTAGATGAGAGCGGCTGGGATGGAGTAACCCGCTTGGTGAACGACCATCTGAAATCTCTCGATCGTCGAGGCGGTCCGGTCGATTTCGTCTCTGCAAACGCGACAGAAATTTCCGAGCGTTTTGCCCCCCAATTTAGCTTCGCGCGATCGGCTCCAATTATCGAAAAATCGGAAATCCGGTTGCTCGGAGGCAGTTTTTGCCGACTCGGAAAAATTAAAGGCATCCGATATACCTATCGTCTGGATAACGATCGACTCATTTCCTTTTATCAACTCGAAGCGTCCGAACGCGGTGCTTTTCCCCTCTCGGATTCGGAGCGACTCTACGTTCGATCCGAGCGCGGACCCAGTACGATCGTCTGGAGTCAAGATGATATCCTCTACGCTTTAGTCTCGGAACTTCCGTCCGATCGGCTCCAAGAAGTTGCTACCTACATTCAGTGAATGGGGAATGGAGAGCAGGGGGAGATGAGGGAGATGAGGGAGGTGAGGGAGGTGAGGGAGGTGAGGGAGAGTAAATGCAAGACACAAAATTCTCCTTGTCTCCCTTGTCCCTTGTCCCTCTTCTCTCTACCCCTCCGCGTCCAGAGCGTGTTTACATCCGGAGCGTTTCGAGCCTTCTACACGCAAGCAACCCACCGAGCGAAGAGCTACGGGGAGCGATCGGTATGACAATTGCTACGCGAGTTGGTATGTTAGCGGGTGCGACAGGACTCGAACCTGTGACAAACTGCTTAGAAGGCAGCTACTCTATCCAACTGAGTTACGCACCCAACAGATGCAAACGAGATCGAACTGGAGGTTCGTACAATATTGTAACCGTATTGTATCCATGCCTAGCTGTACGAATCAAGTTACGATTCTAGAGAGTTCGATTCTAGGTGCAAAGACTTCAAGGGGCAATGTAAACTAAAACAACGCACAAATCGGCAGCAGTTGAGATAAGGTGTTAATCAGTGCAGTTGCGCTTGCGCCCGCTCGACGCGCTCTCGATGGCGCATATGTCTTGCTAGAGAGAGCTTCCCTCGTTTGTGGCAAGTCTAAATTATTGGCTTTGTGCGTGCATCTCTTGGCGATCGCTCCGCCATCGCCAGTCTCATCGGCCCTGACAGGAGTCCATTGGCAGTGTCATGTTTATTTTAAAAAGGCAGGATGTTGAAATCTCCGGTATCCAGCACCCTAAAACGGGCCAGCAGATTCCCATTCTCAACTATCAGGGGCAAACGTTTCGCTTGATCAGCGTCTTTAACGCCAAACAAGCCGAGGAAGCAAGAGCCTTCTGGAGAGATTTGACAGATAACCGAGGTAAAGCCTGCGTGTTATTAGAGGAAACCGATCGATATAGCGTCTGGGGTAAAGTTCGCGTCGAACAGCTTCACGACGATGCTTCGGGTAGCGGTGTGGAAGCAGCTCCATGCTACACGCAAGCCTCGATCCTGTTGTTACAAGAAGTCTATTACAGCATTGAAGATTTGCTAGGAAACCGTCAAGCCAGCGCCTTCCAAAAAGAGATCGCCAAAGTCTTCGAGCAATGGAAATTTCCGCAAGCCGACTCGGAAAGCGCCGTGAACGAACTGCTCGATCTCGATCCCCTAGAAGGCGATCGAGTTCCTCCTTGGCAAGAGCATCATCTCAATACGCTCTTACAGGAGTTGCACCGATTGGGTAAAGAGTATTTTGGTAATTCCAACTTTGTCGAGCGGGTGATCGAAGCCTTACAAGATATGCCCGACTCAGAGCGAACGCAGTTTATCGACTGGCTCAATCAATCTCCCTTGGGTAAGCTGTGGGCCACAGCTTAAGAATCATTGAAAATCACGATCGAAATCCTGCGAGTATGCGAAGGTAAACTTACAATCGCTACCTCGACTCCGGTTCGATCCATGGCTCGTTATTCGTCTCACCGTTCTGTCGCGAAATTCCTATGAGTACGACCTCAGAAAAATCTTCTAAATCTGCCGATTCAAAATCTTTCTCAACTCAGGCTCTCGTCTTGATGGGTGTGGGGATTGGAGTATCCGCTCTGCTCTTTTATTTATTATTTAGCGTCTCTCTCCCTGGAGAAAGCCGACCTTATTGGTACGGGATCGGCACTTTACTTTTCGAGCAAGTGGGTTTCCTGTTTGCGACCTTTTTGTGTTTGCGCAATGGATTGAGCAACCAAATTGTGAGCGGGAGAAACGTTTGGATGGGTATCGGCTTGGGGATGCTGTGTTACTTCACGGGCAATCTGTTCTTTAGTTGGTGGGAACTTTACTGGGAACTCGATCCGGCCGTATCCTTCGGAGACTTATTCTATTTAAGTAGCTACGTGTTCCTGTCGGTGGGCATGTTCCTCGCAGTTCGATCGCGACGACTGAACTTGGAGTTGTGGCAGTGGGGCGTAACAGCGGCGATCGCGGCTGCGGGAATGGCCTTTGCCGTCTGGATTGCTTACCCCCTGGAACTGACCGTGGGTTCGACTCCAACGCTGCCAGAAGCTGCCGTTGAAGAGGTCGTCCCGGAGACCACTTCAGAAGCCGTCCCAGAAGCAGCCCCAGAAGCCGCTCCAGAAGCAACAGCCGAAGCGACCGCCCCAGGAACTCCCGACGCAACGGCCGAAGCGACCGCCCCAGCCGTCGAAACACCCGTTGTGGATGAGACCCCAGGTCTTTTAAGCCGCGAAGCCCCCCAATGGGTGCTGCAAATGGAAGAAGAGCTAGATGCGTATTCTTCTTGGTTGACCCTGGCATACGTGGTGCTCGACGTGGTTTTGCTCGTTGTTGCGACGTTATTGCTACTGGCATTTTGGGGCGGGCGATTTTCTCAGTCTTGGCGGATGATTGCGGCGGCCGCTTTTTCCCTTTACATTGCCGATATGTGGTACAAGTACGCCGAGAAAAATATCCCCAATTACGAAAGTGGGGATTTGCTCGAAGTCTTTTGGGTTTTTACCGGAGTCTTTTTTGCCATCGGAGCCGTTCTCGAGTACGACGTTTCCACCAAATCGAGTTCTCGTCGCGGTCGCCGACGTGGAGGTTCCTAGGGTCAGTTCCCAGACAAAACCCTTTGTGCGTCTCCATCGAGTTCCCGATATACCCCCCAATAGACCTGAATAGACCCTAAAAGCGTTCGCCCTCAGAATCGAGTTGTATGAGTGCCAGAAAACTATCCGATGCCGATCGAAAAGCCATTCTTGAAGAATACCGACAACCGGGAGAAACTACTCTGACCATTGCCAATCGCTATGGTGTGAGTAACTCCACGATCAGTCGTATGCTCAAGAGTAGCTTGTCCCCGAAAGAGTACGAGGCTCTCATCCAGCAAAAGCGAGCGACTCGCACTCATCATGGTGCTTCTCGCACTGCCATCGAGGAAAAGTCGGAAGACTCTTCTTCACCCGCGCAGACATCTGAGAAACCCGAAAAAAGCGAGAAACCCGGCAAACCGAAAAAGGTCGAGAAGAGTCAGAAACCCGAAAAGGTGGAGAAGGTCGAACCCGTCGAACGAGCCGAACCCGTTGATGAGACCCGAACGTCTTCCCCATCGGACTCGTCGCGGCGATGGCGGCGCAAGCGTTCTTCGGCGAACGAGAGCGTACCCGAGGAATCATCTCCGACTCCAGAGGTAACCCTCGAAGAATCTGTCGCAGAATCTGTCGCAGAATCTGTCGCAGAACCTAACGAAAAGAAAGAAAAAGAAGTGGTTCGACGGGAGAAGAGTCCTCCCAAACTCAAAAAAGACCGCCTCTTGGATGAAGAAGAGAATGCCGCAGAGGAAGAAGACTTCGAGTTGAGTGAAGATCTCGAAGATTTTGAGGACGAAGAGGATTTTGAGGAACTGCCTGGGGATGAACCCGAGGAAGAACCGCTGCTGAAAAAAGTGAAATCGAGCGGTTCGAGTCCGGTTCGAGTCTTACCGTTTGCTGGGGCGAATTTACCGAAAACCTGCTATTTAGTGGTCGATCGCGCAGCAGAATTGATTACCCGACCCCTGAAAGATTTTGGGGACTTAGGTCAGATTCCAGCGCGGGAAGTGTCGGAAAAAACCCTGCCGATTTTCGACAACCATCGAGTGGCGCGACGATTTGCCAACCGCAGCCAGCGGGTGACGAAAATTCCCGACTCTCGCATGTTACAAAAAGTCAGTTCTTACTTACAAGCGAAGGGCATCACTCGCATTCTGATTGACGGTCAAGTTTATTCGCTCTGACCAAGATTCGGCGTTGTCGAGGGTGAGAACGATGGTTTTATAGTCAAAATCTCGCAGCTTTAACACCAGATAGTTTTGCTGCTGGGTGACGTACCAAAATTCTTTACCCCGCCGGGTATAGTAGGTTCCGGCTTTAATCAGACCCGGAACACAGGTTCCCGGCGCGCGCAGTTCGAGCCAGTCGCTCGGAGGTTCTTGGGTACTAGCGCTTTCGATGCGATCGAAGGGAATTTCCATCGTTGGCTCGAAGTTGAACGCCCAGAGCTGCTCGAACCATTCCCATTCGATGGTGAGGGTATTACCGACGAGACCGAGAATCACGAGAATTACTCCTAGACGTACTGCTGCTAAAAGCCGAAGGTCCCATCACGGTCACTGCGCCACCGATGAGTCCAATGCTGGCACTCGCTCCCAACACCACACCAAAGGGAATTCGCACCGAGCGCAAGGTGAGAAAGCTGAGGGAAACCGGCGTGGCATTTTGAACCGAAAGGATAGCAATTGCCACAGTCCACAGGGCGATCGCCAAACAGGTCACAAAGACAAGAACGGGCTTCATTAAAGATAAAAACGGGTAAATCGGCAAAGGTCTGCCTTCAGAATAGCGAATTTTGGCGCGTTCGACTTCAAACTAGGTTTTTGCGGATTGACAAGCGTCGCTAGATATGGGGTGTGAAGTGCGTTTTGCGCCTCGGTTTACCCCGTCCGTGCTAGGTCTAACTCGAGAGCGATCGGGCAAGCGAAGACTAGGCTTGACCTGTAGCGAGGGCGACCCGCGATCGGAACGCAAAAAAACTCTATTCTCAGACCTCCCCATTTTCTCCACGACGCATTAGCATATAGGAGTGAGTCATCTTCGTTACCCTTTACATTCCTTAAGGAAGGGCGACTGGTTCAAGCTCATTTGCGGTGCCAGCTTTCAACACCTTCCTGCCATTCGAAACCTCGCCTTGGCTTATACGCTCGCCGGTGCTGACTGTATCGACGTAGCAGCCGACCCGGCTGTCATTGCCGCAGCTCGAGAGGGAGTCGAAGCGGCACTACGCCTGACGGAATTTGTCCCCAGGCGGCAGCCGAACCCCCATCTCGCACCGCTGTTGATGGTTAGCCTCAACGATGGCGAAGATCCTCATTTTCGCAAAGCCGAATTTGACCCGACGACCTGCCCCGCCGATTGCCCTCGACCCTGCAAGCGGATTTGTCCGGCCGAAGCAATCGTGTTCGGCCCGGATAATAGCAACGAGTCGGATGAGTCTTCTACCCTTTCTTCGAGAACGGCGAATTTTTCCGGTGTAATCGATCGCCGCTGTTATGGTTGCGGTCGGTGCATCCCCATCTGTCCCTTCGATCGCATCGTCGCCCGTTCTTATATCAGCACTCCCACTACTCTGGGCCCATTGATTCTCGAAAATGGGGTCGATGCCCTTGAAATTCACACCCAAACGGGACATTTGACCGATTTCGAGCGTCTCTGGCAGGCGATCGAACCGTGGCTCGCGCGTTTAAAACTGATCGCCATCAGTTGTCCCGACGGTCCCCATTTGATTGACTACCTACAGGCGCTGCACCAGCGGATTGCCCCCCTGCCCTGTCCTCTAATCTGGCAAACAGACGGTCGCCCTATGAGCGGCGATATCGGGGCGGGAACCACGACAGCCGCAGTGAAACTGAGTCAAAAAGTCTTGGCAGCCGGATTACCCGGATACGTTCAACTCGCAGGTGGTACGAACCACCATACCGTTGACAAACTTAAAGCGACAGGTTTACTCCCATCCGCTGCCGAGGGCGACGAGGGTCAACCGGGAAATTCCCCTTTAGCTCGCGTCGCTGGCGTAGCCTACGGAAGCTATGCCCGAAAACTCCTATCTACTGTTTTAGAACAGTTAGAACCCGTGCAGACGATCGCCATTTCATCGATAGACCGTTCGCATTCAACCCGACCTCAAAGCGCTATCGGACAAGCGGATAACCTTCAAATTACCCCGGTTCTCCGTTTGGAAGATCGTCCCGATTTGCTTCGACAAGCAGTAGACCTGGCGGATTCCTTGGTTTCGCAACTCAAATCCGATAGTTGAATCGCCGACGGTTGCTAGAATTCACGGGTTTCGAGCAGCCATTCGAGGCGATTTAGCTCGCTATTTAACATTCATTTTTGAACTTGCTCTTGTATGGTCAATCTCAACGATCGCAATCCTATCGAACCACAGGTTGTAGTCGAAACTGCCTTTACAGGTGAATATGAAAAACCGATCGAACGACAGACCACCGATAATTTAGATCGGCTGCTCGATATCTTACCCGAGCATCTCAAACAGCGCTTGTGCGAACATCCCCAACTCGATCGCCTCATCGAAATTGTCATGGATTTGGGTCGGCTGCCCGAAGCCCGATTTCCCGATGCGGCCGAATATCTTTCCGAGGAACCGATTTCCAAAGCAGATCTTCAATACTCCGTCGATCGCGTCGGTAACTTTGGTGGCGATAACCGAGCCGGAATTGAAAAGACCCTACATCGCATCAGTGCGATTCGCAACCGACAAGACGAAATTATCGGACTCACCTGCCGCGTCGGGCGAGCCGTTTTCGGCACCATCAGCTTAATTCGGGATTTGGTGGAAACTGGCGGCTCGATTCTGATGCTGGGTCGTCCGGGGGTGGGAAAAACCACTGCCCTGCGGGAAGTCGCTCGCGTTCTTGCCGATGACTTTGACAAGCGCGTCGTCATTATCGATACCTCTAACGAGATCGCAGGGGATGGCGATATTCCCCATCCGGCGATCGGTCGCGCCCGCCGGATGCAAGTGACCCGCCCGGAATTGCAACACCAAGTCATGATCGAGGCGGTGGAAAATCACATGCCCGAAGTGATTGTCATCGACGAAATCGGCACCGAACTCGAAGCCTTAGCCGCCCGAACGATTGCCGAACGGGGGGTGCAGTTGGTGGGAACCGCCCACGGCAATCAAATTGAAAACCTGATTAAAAACCCCACCCTCGCCGACTTGATCGGCGGCATTCAATCAGTGACGTTAGGGGATGATGAGGCCCGACGGCGCGGCACTCAGAAAACCGTCCTCGAACGCAAAGCCCCGCCCACCTTCGAGATTGCCGTCGAGATGCTCGAACGCGAGCGCTGGGTGGTACACGATCGCCTCGCCGAAACCGTCGATACCCTCTTACGGGGACGGCAGCCCAATCCTCAAGTCCGCACCCTCGACGCAACGGGGAAAGTTAACGTCACTCGCGAACTGCCTGGGGCCGTCGAACCCGCCGTTCCCCCCGCACCCCGGCCCGGACGAGGCTGGCGGGCTTCGGGTCAAATGCGACCGCTGCCCCACCCCGGAGAAACGTCGCCCGAAGGAGAACGACAAAGTTTCGCCCAACTGTTGGATGTGTCTTTTCCGGCAAACGGCTCGAATTACGTCAAATCCGGCGATCGAACGACTTCGGCAACTCAATCGCGGTTGAACTTCGACGGTGAAAATTTCGAGGGATATGCAGATGAAGCGCCCCTGCACGTTTATCCTTACGCCATCAGTCGCCACCAAATCGAACAGGTGATTCAAGTGCTGGAGTTACCCGTGGTGCTGACGAAGGATATCGACAGTGCGGAGGTGATTTTGGCATTGCGATCGCAGGTGAAAAATCATTCCAAACTGCGGCATATCGCCAAAGCCCGTCAAGTGCCCATCCATACCGTCAAATCCGGAACCGTTGCCCAGGTGACTCGCGCCCTGCGACGGCTGCTGCACATGGACGATCCGGCCGTCCCGGACATCGCCGATTTGCAGTTGTTTGCCAAGAATGGTAGCGATGACGAAATCGAAGCCCTCGAAGAAGCGCGGTTGGCCGTCGAGCAAATCGTGATTCCCAAAGGGCAACCGGTAGAATTGCTACCGCGATCGCCGAAAGTGCGGAAGATGCAACACGAACTCGTGGAACACTACCGCCTCAAATCCGATAGTTTTGGGGACGAACCCAATCGTCGCCTGCGGATTTATCCGGCGTAGTTGCGCGAATCGTTGAAATTTCCTAGGGCGAAGGATTTGGGGATGCGATCTTTGAGTTGCGACATCGATCGATCTTCATCTGCTTCGCCCTTTGTGCGCTCTTTGTATAGCAAGAAATAGGACTATGCTTGAGAATAGGGGTGCTCGTGAAGTCCCACACGAAAACAGGTTATTCCCGTGCCAAGTTTTCTAAAGCGTCGCAATCTTTAATTGAGATCGAACCACCACGTTTGTATTCAACGACTGAATCGATTTTCTTAAACAAACGCACGCATTCTTCATAGGTAATGCCGATACTGCGCGCAATATTTTGATGGGGGAGTTTGATATTTAAGCGCTGTTTTCCATCAATGGCAGTCATTCCATACCGATCTGCATAATATTGAATCAGGCGTACGAGTCGGACGATCGCCCGTTCGGAAATGAGTCCGTGTAAGGTTCCGTGCAATTGTTGCAAGCGGCGATCGAAGGTTTCTAAAATCCGCAAGGCAACTTCGGGCGTTTGGTGAATGGTATCGAGCAAAGCCGCTCGGGAGATCGTCAGCACTTGAGAGTTAATTTCGCAGATGGCGGTTGCGGGAGAAATTCCATTGCCAAAAATAGCGGGAGCAGCAAAAATTTCCCCAGGTAAAACTAGCCGAATTAGTGTTTCTTTACCGTTTGGCGAATTTTTTTTGATTTGTAGGATGCCAAAAATTAAAACATGAAGTGATTCAGATAAGCGCTCGCTTTCATGGATAACAATTTCATTTTTCAAGTAGGTTTTGATGCGAGTATTGGGTTGAAGGCGCGCCAGCGATGAAGTGTCTAAGTTTTGGAGTACCGAAACTCGGGCAAGTTGTTCGATGGATGCTAGCATTCGGAAATCTGATTTGGGAAAAAAATTGGTTGATAGCAATTGCCAGGATGCGAGGACAATCTAATCTCACAAAGCGCATTCCTATCCCTCAGTTCCCCAACACCCGTCCGTAACAAATATGCCGGCTGCTATATGAGCTAGCTCAAAGACAAACTGCTTTAACCCTTGGCATACTAAGACTAACATCAAGTATGAAGGATGCCAATACATCCCAGATAAGAGGAAAGCAAAAGAGATAAATTTTCAA
>JAXHUC010000065.1:0-36407 GCA_034189805.1 Cyanobacteriota bacterium | reverse complement strand
CAACGATCGCTGTCGATAAAAATCAAACTTTAATGGAATTGCACACCCTGTCATGGCACAATGGAGCTGAAAAATCTTTGTCAGAGCCTGATTCTATTACATTTCCGGCTCTTTTTCTTCTTGCGATCGCATTTCCTCGTGCATAATCCAGGCTAAATCATCCTCTACCGGGCGTTGTCGCCATACTGATGTTGAGAGCATTACTAATTTTTGAATCCTTCCAGTCTCCCTCTGGTGAGTTGGTGTCCGACAACATTAGAATCCTTACATGGTTCACCCGATCGGCGGCTGCTTTTCCTTTTCTTGTTAAGTTTTCTAGCTGTTGACGCTCTTGAGGGGTCAGGGTGACGATCTACTTTGTCTTGGGCATCTGTCTCAATTTCTCTCCTGCGGCGATCGCACACATGACTATCTTCCCTGACTTTATCCCTCATTTCAAAGTTGACAGAGTACTACCTTGTAATGTGAATCTGCACGGTCCCCACCGCTATCCCATTGAAGTCAGTTATCTCTGGTCGCCAAAAGGAGAAGCCGTGTTCTATCACCATGTGGGCTTATGGCAAGACGGAGAATACCGTTCTCATCTGGTGTTAGCTAATGTCAAAGGGGTCAAAGAGCCTTGGGCGGTCATCACCGATGAAACCCCCAGCTTAAAAACTCTGTGGCAATACGGTTTGAGGTTCCGAGTTGAGGAATTATTTTTGGATAGTAAGTCGGGAGCCTTTGAACTCTAAAACTCCCGTATCCACTCGTCGAGCGCTCTCGAACGACTCTACCTCGTCGCGGCAGTGGCTCTACTATACGGCACAACTCAGGACATGGCTGTTCAACTTGAAGGTCTGCGACGACAGGTCGATCCTAATTGGCAAAGAGGTCTCAGTTACCTGAAAATTAGTCTGCGCTAGCTTCTGGGAGTTCTCAATAAAGGGTCGTCCACTTTTAATACCTATCCCCTTGTTACCCAAACCCAAAGACCCGCAACTGTGCTTTGCTTCTCAAAAAGCTCGTGAGGATTTTTACGATCGCATTTGGTTTAAGCGCATTCAGTCGTTACAGTGTCGAGCCTGATATACATGGGTTTCACCTAGATGTTTCAGGCACTCAGGGCGATGGCGATAGAACTGCCATAAACAATACATCAGGAAAAGATTAGAATGATTATCATTAACTTTTTTCGTTCGAGGCTCAGTGCCTAGGAGTAAAGGATGTTTGAGTCTAAGCGCTTCTTTTTTCTTTGGGCGATCGCCATGACGATGGGTATGGTGGGTTGTGCGAGTGGCGATCGGGCATCAGAAACCACTGACCCAACCGCCACAACATCGGCAACAACACCGGCAACAACGTCTGACTTACCGGAGGTGGTGGTTTCGAGCAGCATTTTGTGCGATTTGACCGAGCAAATCGCGGGCGATCGGATCGCGTTAACTTGTTTGATGGAGAGGGACCAAGACCCCCACGCTTATCAAACCACCCCGTCCGATCGACAAGCGATGGAAACGGCGGAATTGATTTTATACGATGGCTACCGATTGGTTCCGAGTATTGAAGAGTTGGTTGAGGCGATCGATTCTCCCGCACCCAAGGTGGCCGTGTATGAAGCTGCTGTCCCCGAACCCATTTTGACCGAGCATCACCACCACCACGGTGAAGGCGAGCATGACGAAGGCGAGCATGACGAAGGGGAACATGATGAGGGGGAACATCACGAAGGCGAGCATCACGAGGGCGAACATGACGAAGAAAAAGAGGCTCGTGGTGAAGAACTCGAACCCGATCCCCACGTTTGGCACGACGTAAGTAACGGTATGGCGGTCGTCGAGGAAATCGAATCGCAACTGGCACAAGTCAACCCCGAACAAGCACCTTTTTACGCTGAAAACGCCCAGCAAGTGAAAGCTCAACTCGAAGCACTCGATACTTGGGTGAAAGAGCAGGTGGCAACGATTCCGCCAGAACAGAGAACTCTCGTTACCGCTCACGATGCTTTCGGTTACTACATTCAAGCTTACGGGTTTGAAGATTCTACAGCGCTGCAAGGTTTGAGTACGGACGAGCAACCCACAGCCGCTCAAGTAAGAGAATTAGTAGAAAAAATAGAAGCAGCCCAAGTGCCGACGATTTTTGCCGAGGTAACAACTGGCGATCGCGTTATCGAAACGGTCGCTCGGGAAGCTGGAATTGAGGTTGCGGAGCAAAAGTTATATACGGGAGGCTTGGGGCCCGAGGGGGGCGACGCGCAAACCTATGTCGGGTCGATCGCCACGAATACTTGTACGATCGTCAATGGCTTGGGTGGGGAGTGTACGCCGTTTCCATCTCCCTAGTGCCATCGAACTTTAAAAATAGAGCTGAAAAATCTTCGTAAGAGCCTGACTTTATTACATTTCAGGCTCTTTTTTTTAGCGAGATCGCATCCCCTCGTGCATTATCCAGGCTAAGCTCCCTAAAACACCCCATCTTTATAGAAAAATGAAAGGGTAAATCTCGCCAGCTCTAAGAAAGTCAACCAGACTCAAAAAGGAGAATACGATCGTGACGGGTGCAATTAATTTATCCGACCTCATCAACGGCAGTAACGGCTTCGTCCTCAACGGCATCGATGCTTCCGATCAGTCGGGTTTTTCTGTCAGTAGCGCTGGAGATGTGAACGGCGACGGCTTCGACGACATCATTATCGGGGCATATTTGGCCGACCCCGATGGCAATAGTATTGCCGGAGAAAGCTACGTGGTCTTCGGCCAAAGTGGGGGATTCGCCGCCAGCTTGAACCTATCGAGTCTCGACGGCAGCAACGGCTTCGTCCTCAACGGCATTGATGCGGGCGACCAGTCGGGTCGTTCCGTCAGTAGCGCCGGAGATGTGAACGGCGACGGCTTCGACGACATGATTATCGGAGCACCTATTGCCAGCCCCAATGGCAATGACCTTGCCGGAGAAAGCTACGTGGTCTTCGGTCAAAGTGGGGGGTTCGCCGCCAGTTTGAACCTATCGAGTCTCGACGGCAGCAACGGCTTCGTCCTCAACGGCATCGATGCGAGCGACTTTTCGGGAGGTTCTGTCAGTAGCGCCGGAGATGTCAACGGGGACGGCTTCGACGACATGATTATCGGGGCTACTGGTGGCGACCCCAATGGCAATGACCTTGCCGGAGAAAGCTACGTGGTCTTCGGTCAAAGTGGGGGGTTCGCCGCCAGTTTGAACCTATCGAGTCTCGACGGCAGCAACGGCTTCGTCCTCAACGGCATCGATGCGAGCGACTTTTCGGGAGGTTCTGTCAGTAGCGCCGGAGATGTCAACGGGGACGGCTTCGACGACATGATTATCGGGGCAGATGGTGCTGACCCCAATGGCAACAGTGATGCCGGAGAAAGCTACGTGGTCTTCGGCCAGAGTGGGGGGTTTGCCGCCAGCTTGAACCTATCGAGTCTCGACGGCAGCAACGGTTTCGTCCTCAACGGCATCGATGCTGTTGACTTTTCGGGTCGTTCCGTCAGTAGAGCCGGAGATGTCAACGGCGATGGCTTCGACGACATGATTATCGGGGCAACTGGTGGCGACCCCAATGGCGATTCTGCCGGAGAAAGCTACGTGGTCTTCGGCCAAAGTGGGGGGTTCGCCGCCAGCTTGAACCTATCGAATCTCGACGGCAGCAACGGCTTTATCCTCAACGGCATCGATGCTTTTGACCTTTCGGGTCGTTCCGTCAGTAGTGCCGGAGATATCAACGGCGATGGCTTCGACGACATCGTTATCGGAGCAGCTTTTGCCAACTCCAATGGCAATAACCTTGCTGGAGAAAGCTACGTGGTCTTCGGTCAAAGTGGGGGGTTTTCCTCGAGTGTGAACCTATCGAATCTCGACGGCAGTAACGGCTTCGTCCTCAACGGCATCGATGCTTTTGACCAGTCGGGTTTTTCCGTTAGTAACGCTGGAGATGTGAACGGCGACGGCTTCGACGACATGATTATCGGGGCAAACACTGCCGACCCGAATGGCAATAGTGCTGCCGGAGAAAGCTATGTCGTCTTTGGTGCTGCGTTTTTCGCCACCTCGGGGGATAACGATCTCACCTTAAACGCCAACAATAATACCCTCGATGCCTTGGCAGGCAACGATACCATCCGTGCGGCCAACGGCGACGACGACGTATTCGGCAACGACGGCAACGACCAGCTCTTCGGTCAGAATGGAGCGGATACTCTCGATGGAGGTGCAGACGACGATCTCCTTTTGGGTGGTAACGATGACGATTTACTCCTAGGCGGCACTGGCAACGACAGGCTCAACGGCGGGTTTGAAAATGATACCCTCATTGGAGTAGACGAAAGTTCGGCAAGTCCCGGTCTGGGAGAGCGAGATGTTCTCATCGGTCTGAGTGGAGCGGATTTATTCGTTCTGGGCAATGCGGGCACAGTGTTCTACGACGACGATGGCACAACCGTTGCAGAGGGGAACTTCAGTCGGGCGCTGATTCGAGATCTCGATGTGGGGGTAGACCGAATTCAACTGCACGGCAGTGCTGCGGACTACCTGTTGCTAGAAACGGCAAGCGGCAATACCAATATTTTCTACCAACCCAATGGTGAGGTGCGCGATCTGATTGGCATCGTACGCAATACCACCGGACTGGATTTATCTGACACTTCGACCTTCGCGTTTGTTGGATAGTATAGCCGTCAGCATTCAGCTGATTTCACGGAAATCAAACTGGATAATTCACCGAACGCGAACATCTCGATCGAACCTCATGAATCATGCAGGTTAGGACAACGCCAGACACTTATAGCACTAAGCATTCAGCGATCGGCATTCAGCCATCAGCTAAAACTTCGATATGTCTAGCTTTTAGATTTTAAATATGTCCTAACCTACATGCGTAGTGCTATATGTCATTAACCCGTGGTCTTCCCCCCTAGCCCCCCAGCCTCCCCTGCCTCCCCTGCCCGCAGTCACTTGTGTAACCGATAGCGACTGCTATATTTGGGCCGCGTTGCACTCACGTTCCCCATCAAACCGACGAATCGAACGGGTACTCGATCGATTTTCCCTCTTTTGGTATAGCAATTGGATAGACTCGATCGGATATATTAAAAGCCAATCAAACAAGTCAAATTTTAAGCATCAATGGGAATCAGTGGGTGGCTGGGATGGGTTGGGGTCGTCGGTGTGGCTTCTATCGCCTTTGGTTTGTACCTAGCCGGAGCGTTCCGGGAGCGCATTCAATATCGATTCAAAAACTTACCCAGCCCTCGATCTCCACACTTTCCTCTCATCCTGTCGAGTTTGTCGAACTCATGTGTCACCTGTGGCTCGTTTGCTGGATTTTGGATGAAGGCTTCCGAAATCTACTCCGCACGCTGGGATGCCATTCGCAACGCGCGGCGTACCATCCATTTTGAGACCTACGATATGGGTCCGGGTCGTCGAGCGGATGAGTTTGCCAAAATTCTGCTCGAACGGGCAAAAGCTGGAGTTGAAGTGCAACTGATAGTCGATAATTACGGGGCGAAATCCATCCCCAAATCTTACTGGCATCGGTTGCAAAATGGCGGAGTCGAGGTGCGCCGCTTCCACACTTTTCCCTGGCGATCGCCTCTAGATAACCTGGCTCGCACCCACCGCAAACTGCTCCTCATCGATGGTGAAACGGCGCTCGTTGGCGGGGCGGGAATTTCCGATAAGTGGGATGGCGAAGCAGCTCCCTGGCTGGATTTTGAAATCCGCTTGACGGGGGAAGTGGTGGCGGTTCTCGAAGGCATGTTCTGGCAAAATTGGAGCTACGTCGGGGGTGTTGCCGATCTGCGCGAAGACGGATTTCACTCTGCATCGAAGTCGGGAGATGCGACGATGTTGGTGACTCCGGGCGATCCGTCTTACCGCAATTCACCGATATCGGCGCTGGTGCAAATGAATCTTCTTGCGGCCCGAGAACGGGTCTGGATTGCCAGTCCCTATCTGTTGCCCAACGACGATCTGTGCCAAACGTTGATCCGCAGCCGTCAGAACGGGATAGATGTATGCTTGCTGACGATGGGACGGCACAGCGACAAAAAATACGTTTACTATGCCGCGCGAGAGCGATATCGGGATTTACTTGATGGCGGGGTGGAAATTTACGAGTACGAACCGAGCATGATGCACGCTAAGGCAATCTTGGTCGATCGAGATTGGGTGAGTGTGGGAAGTGCTAATCTCGATCCGCGCAGCCTATTTCTCAACGATGAATTAAATATTGCGATCGCCCGCCAAGAAATCGTCGAGAAATTTGAGGGACTTTTTCAAGAAGCGTTTGCAAAAAGCAATCGAATCACTCGAAACCAATGGCAGCGTCGAAGCCTGTGGCAGCGAGCGCTCGGTCGGCTCGCTCTTATCTTCGTTCGCCAGCTTTAAACTCACTAAATTAATCGATTGAGATTCGACTTTTTTAACATAAAATTATCCCAAAAAAAACATCACAAATATTTTAGCTCGAACGATATTTTAGAGAGTTTTAAACTTACAGTCGGGCATTATTTTATTAATTTTTTTTATTTTTTTATCGAAAGTATTTGTTAAATCTTCGAGTATCCAAGATATTGGAAAATATAAAGAAAATATAAAGTTACGAATCTTTAGGGACAAAAAGAAGTTATATAATAACAGGTGAATAAAGAAAGTTCGATGAAATTGATGTCCAAAAATACAAAGTCATTCGCCTAACACAAACGCAAAAATGTACAAGGGGATACAAAAATCCAATTTTTTTGTCTTCAAACCGGTAGAAGGCAAAAAAGCAAAAAACGGATTGCGGCAAATAGCCGATACTCCGCAAATCTTGAAAAGCTCAAGCCTCAGTCTTTTATAATTGAGCGCCAATTCATTAGTTTTTGAATACCTAGTTTCAACGTAGAAAGGGAAAGGGATTGTTAGGTGAGGTGGTCTGGCAAGAATGACACTTTCACGATCGACAGAGATTCGGTCAAATTACTCCTGCTTACGCTATATCTAGGTCATATCTATCCAGAGATAGATGAAGTGGATGTCAGCGGAGAACTATCTTTAGACATAATTTAAATTAACCCTAAATAACCGAGAGACGAAAGGCAATGCTGTTAAAAAATCGAGGTAAAATTGCTTTGATTTCCGTGCATGGCGATCCCGCTGTGAAAATTGGAAAAGAAGAAGCAGGCGGACAAAACGTATACGTTCGCCAAGTGGGTGAAGCGTTGGCCCAACAAGGCTGGTTGGTCGATATGTTCACTCGCCGTACGAGTCCCAAACAAGCGGAAATCGTCGAACACGCTCCCGGTTGTCGAACGATTCGCCTCACCGCAGGACCTCAAGCATTTGTCGAACGAGATCGCTTGTTCGAGCACTTGCCCGACTTTTTAAAGGCGTTTCTCGATTTTCAAGCGATCGACAATATAATTTATCCCGTCGTTCATACGAATTACTGGCTGTCTGCGTGGGTGGGAATGGAACTGCGCAAACACCAACTCATCAAACACCTGCATACCTATCACTCTTTAGGTGCTGTCAAATATAAGTCAGTCGATACCATTCCTCTGATTGCCAGCACGCGACTGAAAGTGGAAAAAGCCTGCTTGGAAACTGCCGATGCGATCGTTGCCACTTCTCCCCAAGAACGGGATCACATGCGATCGCTCGTTTCCGAAAAAGGTTGTATCGAAGTGATTCCCTGCGGAACCGACATCGAGTGTTTCGGGGCGATCGATCGAGCCTCGGCCCGCAAAGAACTCGGTCTATCCTCCGACGCTAAAATCGTCCTGTATGCCGGACGCTTCGACCGCCGCAAGGGAATCGAAACCCTCGTACGAGCAGTGGGTTGTCCCCAAGTGCGCCAGCACGAAAACCTGCAACTGATTATTGCTGGCGGCAGCCGTCCCGGACATAAAGACGGCGACGAACGCGATCGCATCGAAGAAATTGTCGCCGAACTCGGGTTAGAAGCACAGACGAAGTTTACCGGTCGCCTCGACCACGAACAACTCTCCAACTACTACGCAGCAGCTGATGTCTGCGTCGTCCCCAGTCACTACGAACCCTTTGGCTTGGTGGCGATCGAAGCCATGGCCAGTCAGACTCCCGTCATTGCCAGCGAGGTGGGAGGGTTGAAGTTCAGCGTTGCCGATGGAAAAACCGGGTTCCTCGTTCCTCCCAAGGACGAAAATGCCTTTGCAACGGCAATCGATCGCATTCTCCAAGACCCGGCATTGCGCGATCGCATGAGTCAAGCCGCACGCGCGCGCGTAGAAGCGAACTTTAGCTGGGATGGCGTGGCCCAACAGTTAGACGAACTGTACGTCCGCGAAATCGATCGTCTGACTCAGGCATTCTTCTCCAACAATGTCGTGAGCTAATGATGTTCCCGTTGCAACCGTCTGATAGCAACGATTGCAATTAGAGAGCTTTTAGACTGAGATTAGATTTTGAGACCCCCTTAGATTCCTTATGGGGGTTTATTGCATGTGCCATGTTGGTTAGAAGGTGAGCTGAGGGAGGCTCGGTAGGCTGAGGAAGTCCGGGAGAAGAAGACAAAGATTATTCAACGAACCATTCCCCACCCCGATTCGGACTTCGCGATAACGTTATATTTACAAAATGAAGTTATATTAATGAAGTTATATTAATATAGCCAAAACATCGCAAAAACAGCGTTTATCGCCCGTACATCACGATATCCTCAGATGCCAAACACCATTTCTGCGCTCGAAGCTCGACTCTATCCTCACCGCGATTCGCTGCTGGGAATTTTCAGCGCTTTTGTTATCCTGACGCTATGGACTGGCAGCTTGGTGTGGCTGCTACCAGCGGATCTCTCGGGAGTCCCGATTTGGGGATTGGGAGCGATCTTTTTGGTGCGGATGTTCCTGCACACGGGACTCTTCATCACCGCTCACGATGCCATGCACGGCACGATTTGTCCGAGTTTGCCCCGGTTAAACCGCCCGATCGGCTCCCTGACAATCGGGGCGTATGCACTTTTACCCTATCAGGTCTTGTGCGAAAAACATCGACTGCATCACCACTATCCAGCGACCGATCGCGATCCCGATTTTTCTCGGAAGTACCAACACAATGCGGTGCTTTGGTTTGTCGCTTTTATGGTGAAGAATATGAAGTACCGGAGAAGCTGGCTGCAAATGCTGGCGATGACGGTACTGTTCCATTCGATGTGGGCGGTGTTGCACTTCCCGATCGCCAATGTATTTGTCGTGTGGAGTTTGCCGATGCTTGCGAGTACCGTGCAAATGTTCTACTTCGGAGTGTTCTTGCCGCACCGCGAACCCAAAGGCGGTTATACCGATCGCCATCGTGCTCAAAGCAGCTACTATTCGACGTTTTGGTCGTTTCTAACTTGCTATCACTTCGGCTACCACTGGGAACATCACGAATATCCCCACCTGCCTTGGTATAAGTTGCCGTCGGTGGTGAAGTAGGGAGAGGAGGAGACGCGAGGACGCGGGGACGCGGGGACGCGGGGACGTGGAGAGGGGAAGGCTTTGGGAGATTCAGGAGCTGAGTTTTTGAGCGATATCCTAATTCTTCCGTTTCTTCCCTTTCTCCCCAAGCTCTCCCCATTCCCCCTCGCGGCGCTAAACATCCAAATCCAAAATCGCATCGGAAATATCGAGCGCCAAAAATCGATCGATGGCAATATACCCCCAACACACGGACGACATCGGCTCGCACACGGTCTTTTGAAATCCCAACACCGTGGTTAACTTCTCGTAAAACGGATGGAATAGCAGGGCGTAGAGGTCGCACAGATTGGGGAAATCCGCTTGCATTTGCCCGAGAACCTGCTGGGAATCTTCGAGCAGTTGCAGGATTTGCGGCGGTTGTAAGTAGGGCCTGTCGATCGCCCAACTGCGCACGAATACCGACATGCAACTTTCATCCCCCGGCAGTGCCATCTCCAAGGGATCGATTTCTTGAGTCGAACTCAGGTGCATACTCTTTTTCGGTGGCAGGAAAAGGTTTTCTTCCGAGGTCGCCGCAGTGGGGTAGAGCAGGTAAAATCCGATCGGGTTGAGATTATCGCTGCGGCGCAACACCCGCATCCCCTGGGGATATCGTTTCGCCCACCCCCGCAGCAATCGGGCGATGCGATGGGGGATAAATGCCATATTGCCGTTGCTCATCCAGTTGTAGTTGCGCGCGAGGAAACTGGCGACGGGAATCGCATCGGTGCGCGGATCGAAGGCATCGAGGAAAAAGTCGAGGGATTCGGATGCTGCGGCGAGATTTTCGGGTTGGGGGACCGATCGAATTCGCAAACAAATGGTATTGCCATCGAACTGTTTTTCCAGGTATCCTAGAGCAGCCAGTTTATCGATCGTCATTCCGGCCGCCCGAGGACTGCCTCGATCGCGATCGGCGTAAAACAGGTCTGCCGCTTCTCGATGAGTGCAAGAGACGAAACCATCGGGTAAACTCAATCGATCGACGGGAGGAGCTAAGGGTTTTCCCAGAGAAAACTGTTGCTTGAGAAATAAGTACCCCCACAGCCGCACGAAACACTCGGCGCGACGGCGGGTAAATCCTACTTGAGTCTTCAGTCGCTCGACATACTGATACTGGCGATCGAGGGGGAACCAGCGATCGAGCGTTTGAGGCGAAAATTTAGCCAATTTAGATCGATTTGCGGGCGTATCGGGCGATCGACTCACAAAAGTTCGACTCAAAGTCTAAAGAATACGGGATGGAAATACCCGGGATGCGATCGGCTCGCATCAAACGTGGATTGCGTCTTTGGCTTCCGATCGTTCCCAACTCGGGCGCGCGTTCGATCCGTGGCGATCGCCCATATTCTACCACAAAAACTTCACCCCGCTTCAGAGGGTTTCTACCCCCTTCAAGAACTCGCACCAACTTGAAAGCTCCTGCAATAACTTAGGACTCGCTCATTGCAACTTCAGGACAAACCTGATGAAAATAACTGCATAACTTTAGGGGTGTGAGTCCTATATATAGATACATTCTGACAATATCGCTCGAACGCTCGCCATGACGTTCGACACCAACAAGTGCCAATCGCGATAAATTCTCCTCCGCACTGTCCGTAAAGCTGGATAATCTCTCACTTTCAAGTTCGGGCTGTCATCTCTACTCGCGAAATTCAATCACTAGACAGGAGACTACTTATGTCGAGTTCCGTACCTTCTACAACCCGTCGCTCTACCACCGAATCCGTACCCGTTCGTCGCAGCAAACGCAAGCGCCACTCCTCTCGTTCCAAAACCCTTTTTTCCTCCCCCTTCTTCCACGCAGTCATCGATGGCATCTCCGATGGTATTCTGATTTTGAGCGATCGCGGTGAAGAACTCTACGGTAACAGCCAAGCCCGCGTTCTGTGCGCCCAACTGTCTCCAGCTCGTTTATCCCCGGCCGGAATCCCCGAAGCCGTCTGGCGTTTGTGCGAATCCCTCATCGAAAGTCGAGAACTCTTTCCCGACAGACAATGGGCGATCGAAGATGAAGTTCCCCTGAATCCATTTACCCAGCTTCGGTTGCGGGTGCGCTGGTTCCAGCTTGCAGATTCCGAACCGCCCTATCTACTCGTCACCCTCGAAAACTGCTCCGAAGGCATTCAAACTCGCGCTCTCCTCGATGCCAATAAATACGGTCTGACAGAGCGGGAAGGAGAAGTTTGGGCCCTGCGTTCTTGTGGCTGCTCCTATAAAGATATTGCCGAACAACTCTATATTTCAGATAACACCGTAAAAAAGCATATGAAAAATATTAACGCCAAACGCAAAGCCATTCATTGGGCGCAGGAGGATTGAGCGAGGAGAGGGAGATAGGGAGAGAACGCGCGCCTTAAAAATTAGCAATTCAAAGTTTTCTCTTTCCTATCTCCATTTATGGTCAGCATTCAGGTAGTAGTGAAACTGGTAGAAGGCGCGGAAACCGTCGATCTCCAAATCCACCAAATCGATCGCGTCCGGGAAAATTTAGACTAAAATAACCGAACTATTCCCATCTTTTTGCGTTTCCGCGTCGTTATGGTCAGTGTCACCCCGATTATTTCTCAGCCGGTTCCCCAGCCTGTGGGTGAAAAACGCTTTGTGTTTCGTTCCCTGGACTGGCAGCGTTACCAAACCCTACGGGAAACGTTGAACCGAGATGGTGCGGCTTCTGTCATAGCGAATCGCAACATTCGGTTTACCTACATGCACGGAACCCTTGAAGTTACTATGCCGCTGGAAATCCATGAATTCTCTGCTCGATTAATTGAGAAATTTATTTGGATTTTGGTGGTGGAACTGGGGATGAAGATAAAAACAATGGGTTCGACGACGTTGGATCGAGAGGCTTTGGATCGATCTGCCGAACCCGATGATGCTTACTATATTCAAAATCAACCCCTGGTTGCCGGACGGGATGTCGATCTCGATCGCGATCCGCCGCCGGATTTAGTGGTGGAAGTAGATATTACGCATACAGATATTAATAAGTTACAGCTCTATGCAGCGATGGGAGTTCCAGAATTTTGGCGGTATAACGGCGAAGTTTGGCGAATTTATGCGTTGTGCGAGGGTGAGTATCGGGAAATGGAAATGAGTCCGACGTTTTCCCAAGTGCCGAAGGCGAAGTTGTATGAGTTTTTAGCCACGGCGAGGCAAGATGAGGTGGAAGCGGAACTGATGTTGCGCAAATGGGTGCGATCGGTTGGGTAAAGGATGTTGCTCTAAATGCTAAGGCGATCCGGAATTGCCGGGTTTCGGTTTTCCGATGGCTAATATTTGGTGAATTATCCAGACTAGGATTGCAGATGAGAAGTTGGCAATAATGCAGCTTGAGTTGAGACCTGGATGTTCTTAAAGTGAGAAGAGAGTGTGGATGCGAGAGGCAACTCAATTCAAAATATTACAGATCTCAACGATCGTGGGGTATCACCCTTCTTTTAATTAGCTAATGATGTTAAGTTAAATGGAAGAAAACTTCAGTTCGTATTAGAGTGGCAATGAAACCATCTCTCTCGTCTATATTGCCGTTTAAGGAAGAAAATAAGTGTCCAGACTGTGTGGTTCTAGATTTGGAAGGAAATTCCATTGTGCCAAAGCAGCGATTTCTTTCTATACCTTTCAATATTAAGAATGATGATAATGAGCAGATAAAATTGCAGGTCACCCTTAACTTTAACGAGCAATGGGAATCTGTCGGAGTTGGTCGTATTAAGTTTGGCTTGGCAGGTGGAGAACTGAGGTTGAAGCTGCAAAATGGAGAAATCCCTTTTGAGGACCGCCAGTTTACTGCTCCACTTAGTCATTATATTCAAACAGAAAGACAGGAGAGCCAAGGTCATAAAAATCGTTTAGGTATTGAGCCTGCATTAACAGAAAGTAAAGTAGGAGCAAAAGCCAGTTTCAGCACTGAGCAAACAGATAGTGCCACAGATAAGTTTCAGATTGCTAATTATCAAGTAACTACAAAAGGGTCTAAAGAAAATCCTGTTTGGGATTTTAAAGTACAAACAGGTGATTCCGTATTAAAATTTCAGCTAGGAAAGACCGACTTAGGAACTTTAACAGTAACAGGTAAGCCTTGCCATATCGAAGCAACTTTTGAAGCATCAAATTCAAATATTAAGATAACAGATAAAGAAGGACCATGGTGTGTAAACCTAATTCCCGAAAAGAGAGAAGCATTAGATAAAGCTTTTATAAAGCTGTTGTTAAAGAAGAAGTTGAAACCTTATATTAGCCGAGTGGAGCTAGCATATGTCTGATGAAGAATTTATCCAGGAAGCTCAGGACTTAATTCAGCGTGTTGTCGAGGCAGAAACTAATAACTTTATTGAGATAGCGAAAATTGCAAACTTGGATCTGAGAACAGATTTGGTTGGAGCAAATCTAAGCCATTTTGACTTGAGTCATGCAGATTTGAGTCATGCAGATTTGAGTCATGCAGATTTGAGTCATGCAGATTTGAGTCATGCAGATTTGAGTCATGCAGATTTGAGTCATGCAGATTTGAGTCATGCAGATTTGAGTCATGCTAATCTGACAGGTGCAATTTGCAATCATGCCAATCTGACAGGTGCAATTTGCAATCATGCCAATCTAACTGATACTATTTTATTCCTCACCAATATAGAAGATGCGATAGTAGAAGACTGTAAGACAGATGACTTAGAATATGGGCAACAGTCTAATTTACTGCTGTCTTACTTAAGCTACGGTGATTTACCTAATGCTAATTTGAAAAATGTTAAACAGTTTATTGAAAAATTTGCTGCTACTCAAAAGAGTACAGCAGAGAATGAATTTGAAAGGACTTCTGAATGTACCAAATATTATACAGAAATAAATAAAGTTATTGAATTAATTTCTCAAGAGACAAAGTACTATACAGAAAAAAGTAAATCCGATTTTTTAAAAAAAGCAAAAAATAGATCGCAATATATTGAAGAAAAGTTGAAAATTCAACATATCCGAAAAATTGAAGAATTTGAGCAACTTTTAAATACTCATAGTCTAACTAGCTTAAAATTGAAAAACGATAAAGATGAAAATCAATCAGAGCTTTTTAGCTGGTATTTAGAAAGATATCAAAGTTTTGAAGAAAAGTTGAGAACGTTTCAGTACCGATATGAAATAGAAGATATCGAAAATTCTTTTAAAGCTTGCCAAGAAGCTGCTATATGGTTGGCAAATAACCGAGCAAAAATTCAGGATGAAGTCAAACAATTAATCGTCTCAAGTTATCTAGATACAGAAATATTAAATAGAGTAGAGTTATCTCCAGAACAAGTCGAACAGTTTGGTTATAGTATTAATATATATCTACTTTGGATAGAACATCATATTTCCAAAGGTTCTGTTCCCGAACCCTTTCCAAAAGAATTAATACTTTTAGCTCTCCCAGAAGAGTATTATGTGAAAGTTTTTGAATTTATTAAAACATCTAAAATTTCAACAGAACACGGCTTATCCGAGCAAGCCGTGTATCATCTTCGAGGCTACTTATCTCGCTTCTTAATCAATCCCTTGAGCAAGAGTGAGATTTAGAATCTATTCTTTAATATTTTTGTACTCCTTTTTATTTTTTCTCCAGGTTTCTGCTAATTTTTGCCATGTTAGGCGAGGATGATTTTCTTTTAAGTCTGTTGCTACATCCTCGATGAGAGTATCTAACCTTTCAGTCGGAGTTTGATATTTGGGATTATTTTCAGTCATGTTGAACTTATTTGTCAAGAATACCTAAGCTCGGTTATGTCATTGAGATAGTTCTACGGGATATTTCTTTCGCATCTATCGCAGTAATATCTTCCTGTCACCATATCCTGCTCAAGATAAATATCGTCTGAAGTCTTTTCATTGCATGGTTTAGGACATAAAGGTTGTCCATTGTTATCTCTTGTGATTTTTTGGTAAACCTCCTGTAATCTTTCTGTCGGAGTCTTGTATTCAGAAGAATCTTGCATAGGATGTCATGAAATTTCTACCACTAGAAATCTCCGAAAACTCACCAGTTATACCTACACGCTAAGAGTAGATAGAGTACAAGTAGTTCAATACACTAAAGTATTTGAGATCTTTTTCAAATAAAAGTAGAAATAGAATCTCATGAGCGCACTTCGCAGCTAGGAAAAGTAACCCTGAATAAGTCGGACTTACGAAATACACATTTTTTGAAAAGATTATGATGCTATCTTGAATCTAGGGTTCACAAAAACTAATTTTTGGGTGAATTGACCTATTCAGAAGATAGTAGCTTTCAGCTTTGGGTAAATCCTGAGTAAAGCAAAGCAAATATTTTGACAGATGTGAGCTAGATGCAGCGAAGTTAAGCCCTGGCGAAAAGAACGCAGCTTTCAGCTTTGTGTTGAACTCACATCAAAGATTGTTTTCGGAGATGCCTAGTTACTAATACACGGAAAATTAGACCCATCAGGAGATTTTGAAGAAAATATTTCTGGATTGTTCCCCAGCTTGCTAACAAAATATTTACAACTATACGTTGCTTATGATGCTACCCTGCATACAGTCCCTCGCCCGATCGCCCTATGACCGTGACTTCTGCGACATCAGCCGTCTGCGAACCCACCGCCACCTACGGAGTTAGCAGCCCTCGATACGTTGAAGTCTTGGTAGACTCTCCGGGCAGTGCAGATAAGCTTTTCACATACGGCTTACCTGCCGATTTAGACGTGCAGCCGGGGGACATTTTGAGCGTACCTTTCGGGGCGCAACAAGTCGGGGCGATCGCCATTCGCCACCTCGATCGCCTCCCAGAAGATTTAGCCCCCGATCGCATCAAACTCGTTGAAGATATCGTCAGTCGCGGCTTCTTTCCCCCCAACTACTGGCAACTCCTCGAACGAGTCGCCAGCTACTACTACACTCCCCTCATCCAAGCCATTTCCGTCGCCCTACCGCCAGGGTTACTCGGTAAATCCCAGCGGCGAGTGCGCCTCAACCCCGAAGCCATCCCCCCCGGCGGGTCAACTTTCCTCAACGCTGCCGCCCAACAAGTTCTCGCCCTCTTGCAAGCCTCGAAAACCGGAAGCTATACCTGGCAGTACCTCCAGCAACAAGTGCGGGGGGCGCGGCGCGGGATTCGAGATTTGGTGAAGCGGGGATGGGTGGAAAGTTACCTCGAACCGCCGAAAAGCCCCAAACCCAAACGCCAGCAAGCGATTACCTACACCCTCGCGAACGCCCTAGTGGAACTGACTTCCCGGCAGCGAGAAGTGCTGACGCTGTTGCAACGGCGCGGGGGGGAAATGTGGTTGCAGGAATTTTTGCAGATGGCGGCGACGAGTCGGGGGACAGTGCAAGCCTTGGAACGCAAGGGATGCGTGGTAGTTGAAGATCGGGAAATTCTGCGCCGGGAGATGGGGGAAGCGGTCGATCGCGATTTGCCCAAAACCCTCACCCAAGCCCAATCCACCGCCCTAGATGCCATTAACGCCCGATCGGGATACGCCCGAATTCTGCTGCACGGCGTTACCGGTTCTGGGAAAACCGAAGTTTATTTACAGGCGATCGCCCCAATTTTAGCGCGAGGAGAATCCGCCCTGGTGCTGGTTCCCGAAATCGGACTCACCCCCCAACTCACCGATCGATTTCGCGCCCGATTCGGTAAGAAAGTCTGCGTCTACCACAGTGCCCTCTCTGCCGGGGAACGGTACGATACTTGGCGGCAAATGCTGGCGGGGGAACCCCAAGTGGTCATCGGTACGCGATCGGCTATTTTTGCCCCTTTGCCGAAATTGGGCATCATTATCTTAGACGAAGAACACGATACCAGCTTCAAACAAGACCGCCCTTCTCCCACCTACCACGCCCGAACGGTCGCCCAGTGGCGGGCGCAACTCGTCAATTGCCCGCTGATTTTGGGTTCGGCTACGCCATCCTTGGATACCTATCGCGCCTCCCACGCCGACGACGAGACCTCTAATTATCTCGAACTGCCCGATCGAGTTCAGTCCCGTCCCATGCCGCCAGTGGAAGTGGTGGATATGCGATCGGAGTTGAAAGCGGGGAATAAATCGATTTTCAGTCGATCGCTGCAAACCGCCCTCGAACGGCTGCGAGAGACTGGGAGACAGGGGATTTTATTTATTAACCGTCGGGGACACAGCACCTTTGTCTCCTGTCGCACCTGCGGCGAGGCGATCGAATGTCCCCACTGCGATGTCTCCCTCGCCTACCACCACACCCACGAGCAAGCCGCCCAACTGTTGCGCTGCCACTACTGCGGCTATACTCGCCTCCATCCCCCTCGCTGTCCCGAATGCGACTCCCCCTATCTCAAGTTTTTCGGGAGCGGAACTCAGCGGGTGATGCGGGAATTGGAACGGCAATTTCCCCAGTTGCGGGCGATTCGGTTCGATAGCGATACGACTCGGCGCAAGGGGGCACACCGCCTGTTACTGCGTCAGTTTGCCGATCGCGAAGCCGATTTGCTGGTGGGAACCCAGATGCTGACGAAGGGGCTGGATTTGCCCTCGGTGAGTTTGGTGGGAATCGTGGCGGCCGATGGATTGTTGCACCTATCCGATTACCACGCCGCAGAGCGATCGTTCCAAACCCTGACCCAGGTGGCGGGACGGGCGGGACGGGGGGACGATCCCGGTCAGGTGATTCTCCAAACCTATTCCCCGGAACATCCCGTCGTGCAAGCGGTGCAGCAACATGACTACCACTCGTTTATCACCAGCGAACTCGAACAGCGCCAAGCCCTCAACTATCCCCCCTACGGTCGGTTAATCCTATTGCGACTGACGGGGGTCGATGAGGCGGAAGTCAGCCAAAGCGCCGATCGCATCGCGACCGTCTTGCAACCTCCTGAAGAGGGCGATGAAGAGGGCAGCTACAACGTTCTCGGTCCCGTTCCTGCCCCGGTGATGCGCGTGGCCGATCGATTTCGCTGGCAAATCCTGCTCAAATTCCCCCTTTCCGAATCGGTGGAATTGCCGGAGTTGCCGGAGTTAGAAAACTTGCGATCGCTCTGCGGGGGAAAAGTCAGTTTGGCGATCGATGTCGATCCGTTGAATTTTTCGTGAATGGGTTGTGGAGACGCGAAGATGAGGGAGGTGAGGGAGATGAGGGAGATACAAAATTCCTCCTTATCCTCCTTGTCTCTTCCTCTCCGCGTCACCGCGTCACCGCGTCCCCGTATCTTTCCCCTCTCCCCTGTCCCCGAAGCCTCCGAAGCTTCCCATTTATTTCTGACTTACGCGATGCTCAACTTCATCTCCAACACGCCGTAAACCCATCAAATCTCCAGAAAATCTGTTGGATCGAGCGCCGTTGCATTCACATTTCTCAAACGGAATAATATTTCGCCACTATTGAGCGCAATTTCCGTGTCAAACTCGGAGATTTGAGCGATGCGCAAATCAGCAAACGTCAACTCGCCTCCGATCGCGATTCGATCGATCCCATCCTCAAAGTCCTCAATAACGTCAACCCCTTCTTGGCTGGCAATCACAAAAATATCTACTCCCTCAGCTCCCGTTAAGGTGTCGTTACCCGCCCCACCGATGAGCGTGTCGTTTCTGAAACCGCCATTGAGTTGGTCATTTCCTAAATCGCCAAAAAGCCAATCGTCTCCATTCGATCCCGCAAGCGTGTCTTCATTTTGTCCGCCGCGAATCGTGTCGTTTCCAGCTCCACCAAACAGCAGATCGTTGCCGATGTTTCCCGCGAGAAAATCGCTAGCGTCAAAACCTTCAATGACATCGTTGCCTTGACCGCCGAGAATGATATCTTCTCCATCGTTGCCTTGGATCTCGTCTTCCCCGACATTCCCAAATATCGTATCGTTTCCGAAACCACCGCTAATCGCATCGTTTCCTTGAAAGCCGACAATAACATCGTTTCCTCGGCCGCCAAACAACCGATCGTCACCGAACTCATCGGCTACAGAATCTCCAAATATCGTATCGTCTCCCTCGTTGCCGAAAATTCGATCGCTACCTCGATTACCAAAGAGTTCGTCGTTGCTTTCCTCTCCTCTTAAAGTATCATCGCCATCTAGACCGGAAATGGTATCTGACAGGTCAGTCCCGAAGAGTTCGTCATTCAAGGGGGTACCGAATAAGGGTTCCATAATTTCACCAAACTACGGGTGATATTGTAGCGAGAATTTTGAAAAGTGGTGAAAAAGTGGTTTGAGAAGCAGTTATTGCCCATCGGTGAAAGTTTAATCGGGTGTGCCATTTGTCAAGGGGAACGGAAAAGCTGGGGGAGCTTGGGAGGCTTCGCTAGCTCTCGGGGGCTAAACTTTCCTTTATTTCTCCCACATTTCCCCCAATTCTCCCGTTTCTCCCAATTCCCCCGTTTCCCGCATTTCTCTCCCTCTCCGCGTCCCCGCGTCCCCCCATCTCCCCATCTCCCTCATCTCCCCATCTCCCTCATCTCCCCACCTCATCCCCACAACCGACGGCGAGGGGAACTTTGCAGGCGTTGGTGAGTATCTTGCAAGAGAGCGGGAATATCGAGGCGTTCGGGACAGCGAGGTAAGCAGTCACCGCACTGAGTACATCGATTCCCTTTTTTGCCCGGAAACCAATGTCCGGCATTCTCAAACATTCCGTAGCGATATCGCCCGAAATCGGTCATCTCGTAGGCGACGGCAAGGTTGCGCAGGCGCAAGACTTCGGGAATGTGAATTTGCTCGGGACAGGGCAAACACTCGTAACACTGACTGCATCGATCGCCCCCGAGGGTTTCATTTCGATGGGTTTCGAGGCGTTGCAGGGTATCGATTTCATCGGGAGTGAGGGGTTCGGTGCGATCGGCAAAACTCAGCGGGTGCGAGACTTCCCCCGGATCGGCCGCCCCAAAGCTAAGGGTTGTAATTCGATCGTCGGCGAGTAAAAAACGGTAGTTCAACTCCAGGGGGGAGAAGGGCGCGCACAACTGGTTGAGGGGGGCTGGCGGCGTGTAGAGTTGTCCGCCTTTATCGACGGGAGAAATGATGAAGACCCCCAAATCTTTTTTCCGCGCTAGGGCGATCGCCGGGGCATTGCGTTGAAAGAATAAGTAGTAATGCAGATTGACAAATTCAAATCGATCGGTAGCAATGGTTTCGAGAATCAGATCGAGCGCGCCGTGGGTGGAAAAGCCTAAATGCCGCACGCGCCCGTCGTCGAGGGCCCGATCGATTCCGTAAAGATCCCCTGAAAGGACTCGTTCTAAATGCTCTGGCGTGTTGATACCGTGAACGGCCAACCCATCGAGATAGTCGGTACCCAGCCGTTCGAGGGATTCGTCGATGTAGCGTTCGGTCGTCGCCCCATCGCCAGTGGGGGCAATTTTGGTGGTAATGTAGAGCCGGTGGCGATCGAGTCCCGACTCCAGAGCCACGCCCAAGCAGCGCTCGCTATTCCCGTATCCCCGCGCCGTTTCCAAGTGGTTGACCCCTGCCGCCACCGCCGCACGCACGGTCTCCACAGCATTTTCGACGGATGCGAGATAGCGCATCGTCCCCAACGAAAAGACGGAAAGATTGAGGTTGGTTTTCCCAAAACGGCGATAGCGCATAGCTTCGATCGAGAAGACACATTGATGCGGGAAAACCTTCGATCGAGCGAGGATTTTACCTTTCCCCCATCTCGATCGTTTCGTATTCCCCAGTTCGCTGTCAGTTTACCTCGAGTGTGACTATCGATCTTGCTTCGGTTTTTGCCGTCCTTTCCCCGCCCGTTCGATCAGTTCTTCAGGGGTCAAATCGTCTACAAACTGGCGGAAGGCTTGCCGTTCGGCTTCATCAGCTTCGCGATCGACGGGAATGGAGGCTTCGGCAACAACTTCTTCCATCACCCAAATCGGACTATCGGTGCGCAGGGCGATGGCGATCGCATCGCTCGGACGGGCATCGATTTCCTTATATCGGTCTCCCTGACGCACTCTGAGGATCGCATAAAAGGTATTATCTTGCAGGGCGTGAATGATAATCCGATCGAGGACTAGATCCCAAGCGTCGAGTAAGTTTACCATTAAATCGTGGGTCAGCGGACGAGGCGGGCGCTGGTTTTCTAAGGCGCTCATAATCGATCGGGCCTGATCTTGACCGATGTAGATGGGCAGGGCACGCCGTTCGCGAGCGTCTCTTAGCAATACAATTGGGTTTCTATTAGCGGCATCTAGGGCGATTCCAGCGACTTTCATCTCAATCATTGACTCAGCCTCATTAGAATACTCATGGCAAAGGGCAAACAATCTAGGTACGGACGACTCTAGCTCCCTAAATTCCAGTATGACTCGATATTTACCCCGATCTACAATAAATGCTTTAAGGATTTGCTAAAAAACCTGACTCTGGAGTTGAGACGATCGTTTCTGATAAGACAACTCTAGAGACCCGAAACGATCGGGCGAGGAACCTTCGGACGAAAACAATAACGATCGAGTTGAAATCTAGAGAAAAATAGGGAAAAATATCGTGTTTACCGGACTTATTCAGGGGCTAGGAACGTTTGAATCCTCAACAGAAGGGGTCTCTCGCATTCGATGTATTTCAGGATGCCCCGATCTAATTTTACAAGACTTGGCGATCGGCGACAGCGTTGCGGTAGATGGAGTTTGCCTGACCGTCGTCGAATTACTCGCCGACGGCTTCAGGGCGGCCGTGTCGCCAGAAACGTTGTCTCGCAGCACCCTAGGGCAACAACAGCCGGAAAACGGACGAACTTACGTCAATCTAGAAACATCCCTGCGAGTTGGGAGTAAGCTCGGCGGACATTTTGTCACGGGCCACGTCGATGGGATCGGCTGCTTGGTCGAATCCGCTCTCAACGGCAATTCTTGGGAGATGCGCTTTAGCGCTCCTCCAAGTTCGATGGATCTGTGGCAGCGTCAAATTGCCCCTTATATTGTGCCGAAGGGGAGTATTGCTGTCAACGGAATTAGCCTGACGATCTCTCGATGCGATCGCCTCGGCAGTTGGTTCGAGGTGGCGGTGATTCCCCATACTTACGAGGAGACGAACTTACAATACCTGCGATCGGGCAGTTGGGTAAATTTGGAAGGGGATATCCTCGGAAAGTACGTCGAACGGTTTTTCCAGAGTCGCATGGGTTCGGGTGATATCGAGGGTCAGACCTCGGATTTGGCATCGATTAGCCCCGATTTTCTCGCCGAACATGGATATTTGTAGGAACGGCATCGATCGGATTCAGATACATCTCCAGAAAGCTGGTGAAGTAAGGCTTGGATTTGAGTATGTTTATGTTTTTGGACGATTTTGGGACTCGAACGGGATTAATGATGAAATCGTGCTGTAACACGATACATGTAAGTGAGGTGATTTTGAGGATCGAAAGTTCTGCTAGAAGAGGCACTAAAACGCGACGCTGCCATAATTCGCAAGCGGTATCTTAAGAAGCCTGTAGGAAAGGGGAATGTTGCTCTTGCTGAGGTTTACCTCAATAGTGACATTGCTTTTTGTGCGGGTGCAACATCTAGAGGCTCAAAGAAAAGTCCCATCGATATACCCAAACCCCGCTCCCAAGGCGGACAGTTTGAGCCAGCGATCGATAGATACTCGCAGCGCGTGATGGATACAGATGCCGAATATAAAGTGTTATCTGAAATTGCCGATAAACTAGAAAAGTAATACGATCTTCAAGTAACAGGAAATCTCTATCTCTATACTGAGTTACAACCTTGTGAAAGTTGTCAGAATATTTTAAAGCAGTTTGAAGAAAAATTTCCATCTATTAAAACGCATCTCTTCTGGGACTATCCATATCCACCCTAATTTTGCAGAGGTAGATTTTAATGATGACCCACTTTCCAAGCTATGATGATTTGTACAATTTATACAATTTTCCGAATTGTAATTTGCCTCAATTGGTTCGAGAGAAACTCGATAATGTAAGCCAGAAATCCTATAGCGAAATCTATGAGCCAGTTATTGGTCAAGATATATCTCTACAAGAGTCATTAGAAGATATTCTTAAGGCTGTTCGATATAACGCTAATTCTCTTTATCACATCCAATATGTTTGGATGGCATTGATACTGACTTTGGTTGTAAAAAATACGGTTGAATTTTATCAGCCTAACAACCCTACTCCAGGCAAGATTATTCAAAAAATGGAATCATGGTTGTTGACGAGCGTCGAAGCTGGGATAAATCCGGAAGCAGTATTCAAACAAGCTGTTCACCCAGATGAGATCGAATTTTCAATCGACTTTGATGTCAATTTAGCACCAGCTCTAGGTAGTTTTCAAGCATGGTATGAAGCCTCAAATGTTTTTGAGAATGCCCTAAAAACTCTCGACCCGAATCTAGCACTAGATGCATTACTCGAGATATTAGAAGATTGTTTAGAAGGATATGCGATTTTTCCCGGTTCTGCTGGGAGGCGAGACTTATTGAACTGGTGGTTGTTCGATGTTGTGCCAGCCGCTTGGTGTTTGAGAGCACCAACCTCAATGTATCTGGTAGAAGGGGTACAAGTTGAGAATGAAGTAGATGTAGAGGCTCTTCAATTACGTCAACTGAAAAGATTACAGGACATTTGCTCGCATATGCGATCGATAATTCAACAAGCGATCGAAAATCAAATCGAACTGGATTCGATTACCATCCGGTTCTAGTCGATCGCGGGATCGGGTAAAAACTGGTAAACTCGATCTCGCCACATCGACCTCAAAATCCCATGAATCTCCTCGCGCGTACCTCTTCCGTTCTCCTCTATTTGGGGATGTCCCTCCTGGTAACAGCCGACCCCATTCGCGCCCAACAGGACTTTGAAAACGTCGAAATTGAGACGATTCCGGTGGCGGAAGGGATTTACATGCTGATGGGGGAAGGCGGTAATATTGGCGCGAGTGTCGGAGAAGATGGAGTTTTCCTCATCGACGACCAATTTGCTCCCCTCACAGACAAAATCCAGGCAGCGGTAGCCCAACTAAGCGATCGCCCCATTCGCTTTATCCTCAATACTCACTGGCATTTCGACCATACCGGCGGCAATGAAAACTTCGGTGAAGCGGGAGTGGTTATCATCGCCCACGATAACGTCCGCGAACGGATGAGTGTAGACCAGTTTATCGACGCTTTCGAGATGGAGATTCCCGCGTCGCCGCCGGCAGCATTACCCATCATCACCTTCAACGATACCGTCACCTTCCACCTCAACGGCAATACCGTCCGTACTTTTCACGTCGAATCCGCCCATACCGATGGAGATTCGATCGTCCATTTCCAGGAAGCAGATGCGATGCATGTGGGGGATATCTACTTCAACGGATTCTACCCATTTATCGATTTGAGTAGTGGAGGTTCGATCGATGGCACGATCGCTGCGGTGGACGAAATCTTAACGATGGTGGGCGATCGCACCCAAATTATCCCCGGACACGGCCCCCTTTCCAACCGTGCGGAATTGATAGCCTATCGGGATATGCTCGTCACCGTGCGCGATCGAGTCAGCGAGGCGATCGCCGCCGGCATGTCGGTGGATGAGTTCATTGCCTCGAATCCCACCGCCGATTTAGATGAGGTTTGGGGGAATGGATTTCTTTCCCCAGAGCAGTTTTTGCGGATCGTCTACGAGGATTTATCGCAATAACCCCCCGCAAGAGACTCTCCTAATCGAGCGATCGCCGCAGATTATCGTCTTCGATCGTCTGCTGAGGTGAAGTCTTCACGATGTATCTTTCCGAATTTAGAACTCTATTTTCCGAATTCGGAAAGACAGACCCTATGTATTTTGCTATCGTTGAGCTAAGTCAAACAGCACAAGACCTATCTTAGATATACGAAATAGGTTTAACCTTTCATTCTTCAGTTATCGATTTTAGGATAAATCAAAACATATAAAACTTTGTCTCGGGAGCTATTTCAAGAGTCGATGACTAGCCTATATCTGAGGTGATAACGCCTTACGATCGAGGCGATTGTTTTGTGTGCGTGCGACTCACCTCAAGAAAATACTGCCTTGAAACAATAGGTAGAACCAAGAAGATTAAAACATACTGGGGTGTGTTATCAGTTAAATTTAGAAGTCTTTCAGAACAAGGATTTAATGTCATATTGGTTAAACAGCATCCCGAATACTAATGTTTAGTTTGGCTTGTACGGCTAACTGATGACAGACCCTAAAATCAACGTAAAAATAATATGCCAATCGCAAAAAAGGTACTTGGCAATGAATCTTTGAAATATTAGTTGCAATCAAAAGGAAATTGACAACTAGCTTAAATTAGTTTACGACTCTATCTATAACCAGATTCAAACGAAAAATGAATACAGTTCGTTTCACTCGTATAGAAGATTCGACAAAAGAAGAGATCGAATTTGTTATTGCTCGAGAAGAAGCTTTTATTCATGACTTGCCTGACCGAATTTTGGCAGCAATGGAAAGTCTAAAAGTGTCTTTTGATGGTTTCCCAATTACTCGTTACGAACACTCTTTACAGGCTGCAACCCGTGCTTATCGCAATGGAGAAAGCCAGGAGATCGTTGTTGCCGCTTTACTTCATGACATTGGCGATATTTTAGCTCCTAGAAATCATGGAGAAATGGCAGCGGCTGTTCTTAAGCCCTATGTGTCGGAACAAACCTACTGGATTGTCAAACATCACTCCTTATTTCAAAGTTACTATTACGCCCATCATCTAGGAGGCGATCGCTTTGCTAGAGAGAAATACCGCGACCACCCTTACTACCAAAAGGCAGTTGAGTTTTGCGATCGGTACGATCAAAACTGTTTTGACCCTAACTATCAATCTATGCCTATAGAGTTTTTCGAGCCGATGGTCAAACAACTTTTATCTAAACCAGTCTGCTTCTAAAATCTTAATTTTTAAAGCTTGAATTTTAGTATTCGGTTAAGATTAACTTGAGTGTGAAATAATTTTCTTGAACAGGTATGTATAACCAACCCAATACAAGCAATTAAAATTTGAATATGGCAATACAAATATGACCCAATCTCCAACAAATAAGCAGCAAGAACAGCACAACAATTTAAATTCAATAGATGAATCTATTGCTCGCGTTCAGCTCGCTGCTGCGTACAGACTGATGGAGCATTTTGGCTGGAACGATCTCCGATTTAACTCTGCAACCGTACGAGTTTCAGGTTCGGACAGTCATTTTTTAATCAGTCCCAATGAATTAATTGGTGATGAAGTCAAGGCATCAACTCTCGTCAAAATAGACTCGAACGGAAATTTAATAGAACCCAGTGAATTCAAAGTACATAAAGTTGGTTTTTTTCAAAATAGCGTAATTTACGCCGCCAGACCCGATATTACCGCGATCCTTCATAGTCACAGCACTTACGGCAGTGTCGTATCAGCCCTGAAAACTGGATTGTTACCCCTAGACCTGCCTTCAATGATGTTCTTCAACCAAATTGCCTACCATGACTTTGAAGGAATTGGGATTAATGTCGAAGAAGGGAAACGTCTGGTTAATAAGATAGGTCGGGATAAATTTTGTGTAATTCTGCGCAACCATGGCTTACTTGTGGGTGGGCGCAGTATTGCCGAAGCCTTTATGAATCTTTATTTCTTGGAAGCCGCTTGTCGGACGCAAGTCTTGTCAATGTCCACCGGTGCTCCCCTCGTTCAGCCCCCTGATGAGTCGATTTCCGTGTTTCTGAAAACCCAAGCAAAATTGAAACAAGAGAATGCATTTGTTGATTTTTTTGAGTCCTTAATTCGCATGCTCGATCGCATGGACTCATCCTATCGCGATTAGAGAAAATTTTTTAGCATCAAATTTTTTAGATCGAGGAGAATAATAATGAATGTAAAAGCCAGTCTAAAACCGGTCTGGGAAGGTGACTACTTGATTATCGGCGCGGGTCCGGGAGGACTGCAACTCGCCTATTTTCTGGAAAAGGCAAATCTGGATTATCTGATTTTGGAAGCTGGGAAAAGCTCGGGAACCTTTTTTGAAACCTATCCGCGCCACAAAACGCTCATTTCGATTAACAAGGTGAATACCGGAATTGACGATCCCGAACTGAATCTACGCTGGGATTGGAATTCACTGCTGACCGATGAAGGAAAACCGCGTTTTACAGATTATTCAGAAGAGTATTTTCCCAAATCCGATGTCATGCAGCAATATCTGCAAGACTTTGCGATCGCATACGATCTGAAAATTCGATACAACACGAAGGTTATCGATATTTCAAAGGAAGATGAATTCACGGTAACCGACAAGGATGGCAACCAATTCAGATGCAGATATCTGATTGTGGCGACAGGATACAGCCAGCAAAATCTTCCAACATTTGAAGGGGTGGAATATTGTGAGACTTATGGAGATGTCTCTCTAGAACCAGAGGACTTCCGTAACCAGCGCGTGTTGATTGTTGGGAAAGGCAATTCTGCTTTTGAAACGGCCGAGCACATACATGACAAAGCCGCATCAGTACACCTTTGGAGTCCCGAACCCCTGAAGCAGTCTTGGGATTCCCATTACGTGGGACATGTGCGGTCTGTCAACAGCAACTTGATCGATACCTATCAGCTTAAAGCCCAGAATACAATCAACCGGGGCATGGTAGATAAAATCATCAAGAAAGAGAAGGGCTATACCGCTGAAATCTCATACACATCGGCTGATGAAAAAAGGGTAATCGATTACGATCGCGTCATCCTTTGCACTGGTTTTAAAGGCGATAATTCCCTTTTCGATGATTCCTGCAAAATTGAACTAGACCATGGCGGAAAATTCCCGTTGATGACCAGTGAATGGGAATCCACAAATATTCCCAATCTCTATTTTGCCGGCACGATGATGCATTCGAGGGACTATAAGAAAACTATGTCCGGTTTTGTTCATGGTTTTCGGTATAACGTTGCTGCCTTGGCTCAAATTCTCAAGGTCAAAAATCATAGAATAGAATGGCCTTGCTATGAAATTCCAGCCAAGGTGGATGAAATTGTGGATAATATTTTCCGTCGCATCAACCTCAGCTCTGCCATGTTTCTGCAACCTGGATATTTCGGGGATGTGATGGTACGTAACGATCGCAAATTTCAATATTACGATGACATGGCGATGGACTACGTCCTAGAAGGAGAAATTGGGAAAAGCCAAAGTTTTTATACCATCACCTTGGAATACGGAAATAGTTCTGGCTACGAACTGATGACAGTCGATCGGGATATCGAGTGGAAAAATGCTCATCAAACGGGCTATCTCCACCCAATTATCCGCTATTACGAAAAAGGTGTATTACAACGGGAACACCATGTTTTTGAGGATTTGGAAAACGAATGGTATCTCGATCGTTATATCGAACCCGTCCGAGAGTTTTACCAACAAGAACTCAAACGCCATAACCGTGTTGCCGTGCTCTCCAGGTAACTGCGATCTACTGCCTTAATTGAGTAACGCGGCGTGCAACTTTTTCTGAGATCTGGAATTTTCGCGATTGGAGCCAGTCACAATTTGGAGATTTCAGCCGGGCCAGTTGAAACGGAAAACTAAGGGTCTCAAACTGTAAGTTGTACATCGCGTTCGCAGGAATTGGTATGACGATCGCGAACGCAGCATTTGTGCAGTATTTGTCAGGCAATGGCTGCTCCAAAATCTGGAGAAGCATCAGCGACTCTGTGAAATGAATCATCCAGGTTAGGAAATTTTATGAACCCAACTACATTGCCTAACCCCGCACAACTCGTCAGAAAAGGTGAAGCAAAGCGCGTACTGATTCTGGGTGCTGGTATCGCCGGACTGGTGGCTGCCTACGAACTGACAAAAGCGGGTCATGATGTAACGATATTGGAAGCGCGGATGCGATCGGGCGGCAGGATTCTCACCCTGCGAGAACCCTTCGCCGATGGTCTTTGTGCAGAAGCAGGCGCGGCCCGCATTCCCGATAACCACTACTGGACGCTCAAATACATCGATCGTTTTGGTCTGCAAGTTGCACCTTTTTACCCAGATCGACTGGATTTTATCCATTACGTACGAGGCAAACGAATCAAAGTTAAGCCGGGTACAGCTCCAAAGCTAGGAGAATATCCTTTAGAGTTCTTTCCAGAAGAAAGACAAAAAAACTTAAAAGAAATTGTCGAAAAAGTTTTTAAACCCCTTTTTTCAGAAGTTGGCGATCCTGCTTCCCTAGATTGGTCGCCCGAAGCTTTTAGACAATACGATCGGCTCACCAGTACAGAGTTTTTGGTCAGCCAGGGTATATCTGTCAATGCTGCCCAAATGTTTAAACTGGGCATGTTCGATATTGAAAAAGATCGAATTTCCGGTCTTGAGTGGCTGCGTTTTATGGCACTCGGTTACAGCGAAACGCCGAAGTTAAAGATTATTGGAGGAGCCGATCGGCTATCTAATGCTCTCGCAGCAGAACTAAAAGACAAAATCCACTATGGAGCCGAGGTGATTCGGATCGAACAAAACAGCGAAGAAAATACGAAGAAAGTCAGTGTCGTCTATCTTCAAGGAGGATTAACTCAGAAAATGACGACAGAATACTTGATTTGTACCATTCCTTTCTCGGTGCTGCGCGATCTTGAGGTTTCTCCACCGTTTACTCCCGACAAAAAACGGGTGATTCAAGACATGTCTTACCTATCCTTATCCCGCGTTTTATTACAAGTCAGAAAATCTTACTGGCAAGAAGAAGGACTCAACGGATTTGGTTGGTCAGACGATCCCACAGAACTTTGGAACTGCACGTTCGATCGACCGGAAAAACGAGGAATCTTAGCATCCTATATGAAAGGAAATCTATCGAAAAAATTGCACGCCATGAATGAGTCAGAACGCATCGAATACTGCATCAAACAGTTAGAACCCATGCTTCCGGGTTTGCGACAGTATGTTGAAGGTGGCTTATCCGTTTGCTGGGATGAAGATCCTTGGGCAAAAGGCGGACATACGATGTTAAGTCCCGGACAAGTAACAGGATTTATCAAACACGCTGCCAGTTCTGAAGGGAAAATCCATTTTGCTGGGGAACATACTTCCGCCTGGCATGGTTGGATACAAGGGGCAGTCGAGTCGGGTTATCGCGCAGCTTCAGAAGTTAATGATGCCTGAAAACCTAGCTCCGAGGTTGCTAGGTTTTTAACCCCAATTTTGCCTCCCGATGCGATCGAAATGTCTTTTACCGTCATGCTCGCTAGCTTTGCCATTACTTGATTGGCATTAAACCGAGAGTCCAGAGATACGAACTTCACCCTTTCCTAAATTACTGGATGTACCGCACCAAAATTCATGAAAAACATCAAGTTTGAAATTCTCATTTAGAAGAGACTGATGAGGTCATCTTTTCTCAGATATCGTTTTTTAGTTGGATAAATTCAATAATTTACTGGAGATAAAATCGTATGTTGGATTGCATTGTAATTGGAGCCGGTCCAGGAGGACTGGTAACGACCAAAGAATTACTCGAACAAGGCGTGCGTGAGGTCGTTTGTTTGGAGAAAACAGCCGATGTTGGCGGTGTCTTTGCCAATACCTACGATAGTTTAGTGCTGACGACCTCTTGCAC
Source organism: Cyanobacteriota bacterium (assembly GCA_034189805.1). Taxonomy (GTDB): domain Bacteria; phylum Cyanobacteriota; class Cyanobacteriia; order Cyanobacteriales; family Geitlerinemataceae; genus Zarconia. The sequence continues at coordinate 5,455 of JAXHUC010000065.1, read as the reverse complement.
CTACAGTATGTTTTCCGACTTCTGGATCGGAGATGGAAATCAGCACAACTTCTGGACGAAGAATGAAGCCGTTAACTATTGGAAACGGTATGCGAAACATTTTGGCGTTTTGGATAAAATTCGTTTCAACTCCCAAGTTGAAGCAGTCACTCCCCAGGACGATGGCGGGTGGCAAGTTCAACTCGCATCTGGAGAGACGTTGGTTTCCAAACGAGTGGCGGTTGCGAACGGGAATAATACTTACCCCAAATATCCACAGTGGAAAGAGTCATTAACAGACGTGGACTTTTGCCATTCTCAAAAGTATCGTAACCCAGAGGGCTTTGTGGGTAAGAATGTATTAGTGGTTGGTGGCGGTGAATCAGCTTCAGAAATCACTCTAGAAATATCTCGCGTCGCCAAGAGTTGCTGGGTGAGCATTCGGAATTCAACTGGGTTTGTCGTCCCTCGTAAGAGAAGTGGACGTGCGAACGACATTGATGTTAGTCGAGTCTTGTACAAACTACCCAGGGAATATGGATATACTTTGCTCAAAATCGTCTCCCGACAATGGTTGAGCTACAAAAATCCAGTTGATGCAACCGGAGTCAAGCTCAATGAGAAGATTCAGTCCAAATATGGAGTCTGGGGGACATACGGAACTAAAACTTTTGCATTACCCACAGCAATTGCCAATCATGGCTGTCAAGTTGTCGGCGAGATAATCCGGGTCGAAGATGGCGGTCAGACATTGATTTGTGCCAATGGCGAAACCCTGAAAAATGTGGATGCGGTGGTATTCGCAACCGGCTACAAAAACCATGTTTCCTTCCTTCCCGACGAACTCAAGGAAACAGACCTCCGGAGTCTTTACAAACATATGTTTCATCCCCAGTATCGGGAGAAAATCGTTTGGATCGGTCGAGCACGTCCCAGTTTCGGCAGCCAGTTTCCCGTTATGGAAATGCAAGCCCGACTTTTTGCGTTGATTTGCACTGGGGAAAAAAAGCTTCCGGCTTCTGCACAAATGGAGCAAGTGGCATTGCTAGATCGGGAGAAATATTCGGAGCAGTTTGCATTTAAAAGTGGTAAAAGTTTTCGCAGCTTGGTTGATTATCATTTTTACATGGATAACCTAGCCGAGATCGTCGGTTGCAAACCTCCATTGTGGCAATATTTTTTCCTACATCCTCAGCTTTGGCTGCGCATGGTATACGGTGCGACCCAAGGAACCCAGTTTCGTTTACGAGGGCCGGGTCAGAAAAAAGCCTTGGCTCAAGAATTGATTGCGAAGTTACCAGTTGCTCCATTCTTCAATCCATTTTTCAAATATATTTTCATCGCTGCTGTCAAAGCTCGTATCTTTTATGGGTTGAAAGCTGTTTTTCGGGGGTTAACATCCTGGAAAAAGATTGGATTTTGGCAACCGCAATTTAACGAACGCAGTCGGGAAATTTCCCGGTAAATGTTGGGGTCGATCTGAGTACGGGACAACAAAGCTGAAACCCTCGCTCGAGCGAGGGTTTGGCTAAAATAGCCGCGACCTTGCTGAATCAGTATTGCAACCGTTGTTCGAGACATGGCATCCAAGTGTCCCGTACTCGGCTCAAATGCGCTCAATCGAACGATCGCCTCAAACTGACGAATAAGTCGTTGGCGATCGCCGTTCCCAGCAATACGAACGCACAACCAAATATATCTTTCCGAAACGGGACATCTACTTTCCGAATTTGGAAAGACAGATCTGATGTATTTTGCTATTATTGAACTAAGTCAAACAGCACAAAACTTATCTCAGATCTACGAAATAGGTTGAACCTTTCATTTTTCAGTTGTCGATTTCAGGATAAATCGATACACATAAAACTCTGTCTCGGGAGCTGTTTCAGGAGTCGGTGACTAGCCTATATCTGAGGTGATAACGCCTTATAACCAAGGCAGTAGTTTTGTGTACGTGCGACTCACCTAAATAAAAAACAAGTTAAAACTGCACGAACTTGTTCTTTTACCCTAGCCTTTGTTTTGGGTTCTTAAACGTTTGTCAGTCCACTCACCGTCTATAAAAAAAATAGTATGAAAAAGTATGGAGTACGGGTCCTTACCCTGGCTGGAGTTGCTTGTTTTTTTGTAATGGGAATTACTCCCGTACGTTCGCAACAGCCACCTAAACCTAAAGAAGCTGAACCAGAAAAAACTGAAGAGGTTCGGCCCGCGCCAAAGGGAAATCCCGAAGCGGCAACAACCACTGAAGATGTCGATATTCCCGTTGACGAACTCCAACTGATTGTCAAACCACTCACCCTTGCAGAACTCCGAGATGAGGCGGCTGGGTGGATGTTATTGCTCAAAACCAAAGCCACAGAAATTAGTCAGGCTGAAGTGGCGATCAAGCGTCAAAACTTCGCGATCGCCAAACAAGAAGAAGGAGCGAACGCCTTAGAAGAAGCTCAAAAATCTCTCGAAGAAGCCGAAGAACTAAAAGAGTCAGCCGCGCCCGGTTCGCCGGAATATGAAGAAGCAGCCGAAAAGGTAGAAGAAGCGAAAGAAAACTTCAAGCAAGCCCAAGAAGCAGTTGAGGAAGCACAAGAAACGAATGAAGAACTTGCAGAAAATGAGGCGTTGCAAGACGTTCTAGAAAAAGCTGAGGACACTGGCGATCTGGAGAATGCCCAAAAAGCGCTCGACGATCTGAATCAAGAGCGAGATGAAATGGTTGCCGGTTCCTTCAGTTACGACGAAGCGACCGAAAAGATCGACACGCTCGAAGCGGCGATCGCAGCTGTTGAAGAGGCGAAAGAAACCCAGGCGGGAGAACCACCAGACTCGCCAGAATATCAAGAGGCGACACAACAACTCGAGATCGTCCAAGGCGAACTCAACCAACTGCTCGAAGAACTGGGGATTAGCAACACCGAGGAATCGAGCGATCGATCGTCTGAGGAGCTTGAGGACGTAACGGCGGCTCTTGAAGATACCGAAATCGACAGCAGTGGAGCAGTAGAAATTGCGGGTCCGCCCGATGCGATCGATAGCCCAGGACAGCTCGAGGAACAACAAGAACAGCTCGAAGAAACAACAGAACAGTTAGAAGAGAGTGCCGAAGCAGAGTCGGAGGAGAAAAACCAACTCGTAATCGCAGTTACCGAACTTCAAGCGCAGCAGACGGCCATTGTCGATCGCTTCAACGTCATCTTAGACGAACTAGAAAGAAAAGGCGGAAATGCTGGAACCGATCGCCAATACATTCAAGCCGTTAGCACGATCGAACTTGATATTCAAGACTCTGAAGGACTGGGTTTGCGGCTTCTGGGCTGGGCTAAGTCTGAAGAAGGTGGTTTGCGCTGGGTCAACAATACAGGTACGTTTCTGGGGGTACTGGTGACCTCCATCCTGGTTGCTCAAATCCTGGGCGTACTCCTCAACCTGTCGCTTTCCCGATTCGGCGGTGTCTCGGTCCTCATGCGTCGCTTTATTGTCTCGATCGTCAAGCGCGGCGGAATTGTCGTGGGATTTCTGCTAGCGCTGACCGCTTTAGAAGTTAGCCTGGGTCCCATCTTAACCCTGCTTGGGGGAGTCAGTTTTGTCTTAGCCTTCGCGCTGCAAAGCAACTTGGGGAACTTAGCTAGCGGTTTGATGATCATGGCCTACAAGCCCTTCGATGTTGGAGACGAAGTCAAAGTTGGTGGTCTCTGGGGAAAAGTGGATTCCATCACTCTAGCAAACACCAAAATTAAAGGTTTTGGCGATCAGATTTTTACAGTTCCCAACAATGCCGTTTGGGGCGGCATCATTGAGAATCTCAGTAGTCGCGAGATTCGGAAATTGGGCGTCTGGCTCCGGATGGATTTTGACCAAGACTTGTCGAAAGTCGAGCCAATACTGGTAGAAATCGCAAAGTCTCACCCGAAAATTTTAGACAATCCTCCTCCTAAGACTTTGGTGTGGGAAATTTCCGATTATTACATCAAGATGAAAGTTGCAGGTTGGGTTAAGAAAGAGGATTTTTGGAAGGTTCACCAAGACCTTATCCGCATGATTCAAAAACGGTTTGCCCAAGAGGGGATCGCAATGGCTGCTGTGCCCAAACAGATTGAAATCCATGAATCTCCTAATGGGAATGGAAAAATGGCCGATCTTGCTTCAGAAAACATCGTACGTCCGAAGCTAGAAAAGAGTGCTACAGCTCCTGAGGAGTCTACGGATAAAATGGATACCGCTTTGAAACAATAGGTAGAACCAAGAAGATCGCTCGTGCAACTTTTTCCGAGGTCTAGAATTTACGTCGTTTGAGCGACTCAGAATTTGAACGATCCGGTCAAGGTCAATCGGTAGGAAATATCAAGAGTTTCGGATTTTAAGTTGCACGTCCCGTAAGCAGGTGAAAACATACTCAGTGGTACTTTGACATTCAGGGACTCGAAGCGATCGAAGTACTGTGATATATGGAGTATCATCAGTTAGCCGTATAATCTACACTGAGCATTGGTTTTGGCGTTCCGATATTTTTGAGCGATCGCCAGAAAATCCCGATCTTGAAAGGCTTCTAAATTGAGCTGAAACATTCTCAATCGAACGATCGCCTCAAACTGACGAATAAATCGTTAGCGATCGCCGTTCCGAGCAAGACGAACGCGCAGCCGAGTATCATCGATAGAGTGATGGCTTCCCCCAGGATCGTCGCACCCCAAAACATGGCAAAGATCGGTACCAGATAAGCCACCGTCAGGGTTTTTGTCGAGCCAATGCTTTGCAGCAACCGAAGATAGAGAACATAAGCCAACACCGTCGAGAGCAGAGACAGGGCAACCACCGACGCGATGACGGTCGTCGAGGGAATTGTTTCAGGCGCGGTAAACGGTAGCAGGGGGAGCAGAATCAATGCCGCCCCCAGAAAACTGCCACTGGTGACGACTAAAGGTGGAATTTCGGCGAGTTTTTGTTTGATGAAAGGTGCGCCAATCGCATACATCTGGGCCGCAGCTAATCCGGCAGCGACGGCAAGGAAAAAATTCGCGTCCGTGGAAAAGGTTTTCCATCCTACCAAAATGACGACCCCCGTAAATCCTAAAATAAAGCCGAGGATACGGGAGAAAGTTAACTTTTCCTTCAGCCACACGGAAGCGACGATGATGCCAAAAAGCGGAGTGGTGGCATTTAATATCGAGGTAAATCCAGCCGGAAGGACGATCGCCGCAAATGAAAACAGGGAGAAAGGAACCGCAGCGTTCAAGCCACCAATCAGGATGAGAGTGGGGAAATGTTGGCGAATCTGACCCAAAAGCTGCAATCGCGCCAAAATCGGCAGCAACACCAAACCGGCGAGCAACATGCGAAATTCAATCAACCAAATCGGTCCCAAAGCCGGGGCGGCTATCCGTAGAAACAGAAATGCAGCCCCCCAAAGTGCGGCCAGTAGCAATAATTCAATGAAATCTGAGACTCTCACGATGCACCTACTCCCGATTTGACTCTAAAT
>JAXHUC010000064.1:0-36534 GCA_034189805.1 Cyanobacteriota bacterium | reverse complement strand
TTCGAGAAGATGAATATTCTTATCGAGAACACCAACGAATTTTTGAAAGGTATTTGGGGAAGAAGCAAGAGTATCGATAACGAGTGCAGCAAGGTTAAAATTCGAGACTGAATCGAGGGATGGACTCTGAAAATTCGATTAAAAAGAGACTCAACTATAACTATATTTGAGCCTATCGTTTTTTGCTTCTCAACCCCTAACCTAACCATTATCTATGAAATCTAAAGATATTAAACTCTTTAATCTAATTACAGAGAGCTTTATTGGATGCGAGGCTCTATTATTTTATTATAGTCCTGGGTTCGAGCGCCCCATGGTTTTTCTCAAACGAGGTTCGAGATATTTTATTATTAATTTTTGGCATACAGCTTATATTAAGACGACTATAGAGTGGCAATTTTCTGGATTGACGGTTGAGATTAGTGAGGAAGAAAAATCTAGCAGTCATCATCCTTATTATAGAATTTACGATCGCGATCGATTTGAAGTTTTCTGCCAGATTTTTGCAGTGAGTGAAGTGCCCAATGGTAAAGAGACTTTAGACTATTCCGATATATCATCTGAGTTATTAAGATCGCCGGAGTTACTCGATCGGTCTCTCACCACGAAGACTGAACTCAAACTTTTACAAAAGTTTCCATCTTTAATCAATCAAACTGCTTATTTATTTCAATATCATCGATGGAATCGTTCGTTATATTTAACAATTAACCAAAATTCTGCTCAGACTCAATACTTAGTTTTTAATTGTTGCTCTTTTTGGGAAGTAGACCGAATCGTATCTTTAAATAAAATACAAACAATTTACGATTCGGATAAATTAATATTAATAGCTCCAGAACAGCATTTTCAAGTCCAGTGTATTTCAGTAGAGTTATGGAATCGCGATCGGTTTTCCTCCATTGACTTAGATTTGACCATCAAGCTAGGTCTGGATAAAAGATATGGTATCCGTAGATCTATGTTTCCTATGAGATGATTTGAGATATAATTCTTAATCAGATACGTTTTAATTTTAGTCAATCCATTGACTTATTTTTACTTCAAACTTTCCATCCACTTTTTATAATATTCTCTTTGCTCGCAAACGGTTCCGACTTGATGAGGTTCTGCCCGATCGAATATTTGTACCAAGTCCCGACGATCTGCCCTTTTCTCCAATGTCAAAAGATGAAGTTTCAGTCCACCACACATATCTCGCGACATTCGGGAAGGATAAGCATCAATTCTCGCTCCATTACAAAGAAGGTAAGGATTCAGGTGAGATTTTAGATACAGCTAGGTTAACAATCTGTAGGGGCGGGTATGAGATTGTAATTTTAGGCAAGTTTTCCAAGATATTGCTAAACCCGCCCTTACATCGTTTTCGTTCGTTGTCGAGACCTGAATGCTTACCAAAGAAGATAAAATCCTCGCTCCTCTAAAAATCGCCGACAGGCGCACATCGCTGCAAATAAATCGCGACCTTCAAAATGATGATTTCCCAATTCATCACTGTAAAAATTCACACAGCAAGGATGAAGACCTCGACAAGAAATACAGCATTCTGATTCGGATCGATCGGTTAATTTGAGGATAGAAATGACATGCATAGTTGTTTTTAAAAACACGAAACCGATCGACTCATCCCAGACGAAATCCCCACTTCATCTGGGCAGACATGGAGAGGTAACCTTCTCCATCGCACGATCGAGCACCGAAACTGATTCTTTGAGGCGAACCATCGAAACTTCACCGAACTCAATGCTATCCCCTTATCTCCCCGATCTCCTTACCCTCGATAGAAAGGGTTGTATCGTTGGTAGTATTTTGAGATAAGCACTCAGTTGTAGGGAAAATTATGAAACAGCTCCTCGCTTCAAGAATAAATGGAAGATTCAATTGGAGACAACTCTATCGGAATAGCTGGCAAGTCGTCGTCGCGATCGCCCTCGCTCTGTTCGTCGCCGCCACCCCCGCTCGGGCCACGGGAATTTACGATTTGCCATTTATCTCGGCTGGCGACTCCACGGCAGTTGTCGATGACGGCGATGTTTTGAGTCGGGTCAATCAAGGGCGAATTCGCAGTGCGCTTGAAGAAATTCGCGATCGCACGGGAACGGAAGTCCGGTTTGTCACCATTCGCCACCTCGACTTCGGAGAAACCATCGATAGCTTCACCAGCGACCTGTTTGAAGCCTGGTTCCCCACCCCCGAAGATGGAGCCAATCAAGTTTTGCTGGCGTTGGACGTGGTGACCAATAGTTCTGCCATCCGCGTCGGCGATGGGGTCGAACCCGCTTTAACCGAAGAAATTGCCGAGAGCATCGCCCAAGAAACCATCATCATTCCCCTGCGCAAGGGCGATAAGTACAATCAAGCATTCCTCGATGCGAGCGATCGCCTCGTTGCCGTCCTTTCGGGAGAACCCGACCCAGGCCCTCCGGCGGTTGAAGACACCATCCAAGTCGAAGGCACCTTTGCGACGGCCGAAGAAACAGAAGCCACCAAGAGCAATTCGACCACTCTGGTTATCGTTCTCCTGCTCGGCGCAACGGTGATTCCGATGGTGACTTATTTCGCACTTTATCGATAGCGTCAGGTTGAGAGCTTGGGAGACTTGGGGGGCTTGGGAGGCTTCGGGGGTATGGAGAGCAAGAGAGGCTAAACTATATCCCAATTCTCTCCCTCTCCGCGTCTCCGCGTCTCCGCGTCTCCGCGTCCCCTTTCTCCCGTTTCCCCTCCCCATTCACTCCATCGGATTGGATTTGAGATTAGAGTGCAACCCGTCCCAACTCTGTAAATGTTCGAGTCCTTCGAGGCAGGTGAGGTTGTATTGCAAAGGGGTGAGGGTGATGTAGTTCTCTTGAATCGCTCGCACATCGGTAGGCAAAGAACTATCAGACTCGCTCTCGACTTCTTCGAGAACTTCGCCTGCCAACCAATAGTAGGTTTTGCCGCGCGGGTCGGTACGCTTTTGAAACAAGTCGGTGTAGCGGCGAACGCCCTGACGCGCGAGGGTCACACCGACAATCTCGGCCTCGGGAACGGCGGGAATATTCACATTGAGCAGCATTCCATCGGGAAGGGGATGAGTGGCGAGCCGATCGACCAATTTGCGGGCGAACTTGACGGCTGGCTTGAAATCTCGATGGCTGAAACTCGCCAGACTAAAGGCGATCGATCCAATCCCTTCAATAATCCCTTCCATCGCCGCCGAAACGGTACCGGAATAGAGAATATCCGTGCCGATGTTAGAACCGTGGTTGATGCCCGAAAGAACCAAATCTGGTGGCGAATCTAGCAATGCTCCGAGGGCGAGTTTTACGCAGTCCGAGGGGGTTCCGGAACAAGACCAGGCTTGAACCGCCCGATCGAATCGATCTTCGATCCGTTCGGCCCGGATGGGTTGGTGCAGTGTCAGGCTGTGTCCGGTGGCCGATCGCTCTCGATCGGGACAAACGACCGTCACGTGATGACCGTCGGCAGCTAGGGCGTTGGCCAGACTCCGCACCCCCAAAGAAAAAATTCCATCGTCGTTACTTACAAGCAGTTGCATCGAAAATTATGGGTATCGAGGTTTGGGATCGTCCTCATGATTGTCGCAAGTTATGGGTTTGGGTGGCGAGGAAGTCGGAAAATTTAATTGGATGGGCGATCGAACGCGATCGGATACACGAATTCGCGCGGGGTTTGTAGCGATTCCCAGTCGGAGGCTCGAACAACTGCAAGCTGCTGGCGGACGAATTCGGAAATATCCTCGATCTCGAGAATCCATTCTCGAGCGTAACGAGCGAGAAACTCACCGCGCAATCCCAGTTGAATGGCGCGTCGTTCTAATTTTGCACCACTTGGATGGTGGTCTGGGTCCCATTGCAGGCGAACGGAAGATTCTTTAAGGGCGCGCTGCCAAAGCTCGTGAGTTGAGTAGGACTGCGGTACGAAACTCGACGGTACGGCTGCTGCGAGAATTTCATCAAACGCCGTTCGCCGCAGCCGAACGGCCAAAATAACTTCTTGTCCGGCTTTGGTTCCCCAACCGGAGCGATACATCATCCACAAAAAGTTGGGTTTAATCCAACTCATTCGGTTGAGGCGAAATTCTCCCCCAAAATAACCGTGTGAGGCGGCAAAATGACCGATTGCCGGACGATAGGCTTGGTAAACGACGATCGACTCCTCGTCAAACTGGGCGAGGATGTGACGACCGACTTGGGGCCATCGACGAACCTGAGCTAGATAGGGTTCCGTTGCCAGCCTCACTGCAACACCAAATTACTTCCTGTGCCAAGACACTTTAGGCAGAATTTGGTCTTTGTCCACCCGTTGCTTGTACTTAATCGCAAAGTTGAGCAACGAATCGATCAAAGAATCCGATAGATAGTGCGGCTGCAACCCCAAATCTAAGAGATTGGTATTTTTGGCATTGAAGTAGTGGTCTTCGAGTTCCACTCTCGGGTTTTCCAGATTTTGGATTTCCACATCTAATCCCATGCCACTTCCGGCTTTTTTGACCATGTTGGCAAGTTCGGCCACGCCGAACATTTCGGTAAACTGGTTGAAGACGCGGAATTCGCCCGGTTCGGCCGGATTGGCGATCGCTAACTCGACGCAGCGCACCGTATCGCGAATATCGAGCAAGCCGCGCGTCTGACCGCCTTTTCCGTAAACTGTCAGAGGATGACCGATGGCAGCTTGGATGCAGAAGCGATTGAGCGCCGTCCCGAAAATTCCATCGTAGTCGAGGCGGTTGATGAGCATTTCGTCCATTCCCGTCTCTTCGGTGAGTACGCCGTAGACGATTCCCTGGTTCAAATCCGTCGCTCTTAGGCCCCAGATTTTACAGGCAAATTGGATGTTGTGGCTGTCGTGAACCTTAGAAAGGTGATAGAAACTGCCCGGTTGCTTGGGATAGGGAAGGGTATCCTTGCGTCCGTTATGTTCGATCGTGATGTAGCCTTCTTCGATATCGATATTCGGCGTTCCGTACTCACCCATCGTTCCCAGCTTCACCAGATGGCAATCGGGGAAATCTTGCTGGAGGATGTAGAGCAAATTCAGCGTGCCGATGACGTTATTTGCTTGGGTTAAAACCGCGTGTTCGCGATCGATCATCGAAAACGGCGCGGAACGCTGCTCGCCAAAATGAACCACCGCTTGCGGTTCAAATTGATGCATTGTCGAGTTCAAGAAACCGTAATCGTTAATATCGCCAATAAACAAGTCGATCGATTTTCCGGTCAGATCGCGCCAGCGCTGAATGCGTTGAGAGATCGGGGCGATCGGAGTTAGGGTTTCGATGCATAACTGTTGGTCCCAATGGCGGCGTACCAAACTATCGAGGATACCGACTTCGTACCCGTGATTGGAGAGGTAGAGCGCAGTTGCCCAGCCGCAGTAACCATCACCACCAATAACTAGAACTTTCATTTTGCTAAACTTTAATGCCAATACTCGCTAAATCTACCAGGTTTAGCGTCCGTTGTGAAAAATTTTCGGACGCTTGAAGGGTCTCGACTCAGACAATCTCGAACGCCCGAACGATCCGCACTCCCTTTATCCGAACGGGACTTGACTCGAACTCGGTTGGCAGATGAATCGAAATTCGATCGAGGGCAATTTCTCTTTTCGAGGTCGATCGCTGCTATTGTATTCTTCATTGGGTTTTCTCGAAGTGCGAGCGCTCCTCCCATTTTTTAATGCTCGGCTTGGCGAAGATCGGGTGCTTTACCTCAAAATTAAGGGAGGGCAACTTCGAGTGCATATCGGCTTTTCGATCGTGTTGCGCGCCCGCTTAAATTAGAGTTGCCAGTGTATTATCGACTCATCGTTAGTTTCACCCGAGCGAACGATGACCCAATATAAATATAAAGATAAAAAGGACAGAAATTCGCTCGCTCCAATTAGACCAATTGGAAAACGTGCAGATTTTGTCACATCCGTGCAAGCTAGGTTTACTTTTCGATCGAGCGATCGAACATACGGCAATCGTCATTTTTCCCATAACGATCGACGAGTTGGAAACCTATAGAATCGCTCGAGATTCAGCAGCAAGAAAGGCACTCCTGACGATCGAATATTTAAAAATCGATCGACCCCCTCGGGCGCGATCGCTTCGATCTCCATCCCGATTTCCATATTTCGTAGAAACTTCTGTAACAATTGGCAATCTCCGGAGTGCCAGAACTGTCAAAATTCAAGAATCGGAAACTGCCCATTGGGCAAATCGAACCTTCAGTTATTTGACCCCAATCTCAATTGCACGACATTATCGTTTGCAATGAAAATTTCTTCAACTCGAGCAACATTCGCCCACATTTTAATTGTGGATGATACCTCAGATAACATCCAAGTTTTATCGGCGATGCTGATAGCTCAAGGATACGAAGTGTGTAAGGCCATTAACGGACCGATGGCTTTAAGTTGTATCGAAAAAAAGATTCCCGACGTAATTTTGATCGATATTATGATGCCGGGAATGAATGGATACGAAGTCTGTCGGACTCTCAAATCCGCCCGGCACACTCAAGATATTCCCGTGATTTTTCTGAGTGCGTTAGATGATGCCAAAGATAAAATTGCGGCTTTTGAAGCCGGTGGTGTGGACTACATTACCAAACCCTTTCAACTTCAAGAAGTCTTGGTGCGCGTTCGCACTCAGGTGACGCTACGAGCGCAGCAAAAACAACTGCAAGCCAACAATATCCGACTCGAACGAGAAATTCACGATCGCCTGAAAGCTGAAGCCGCTCTCCAATCTCTCAATCGAGACTTAGAAACGCAAGTGCGATCGCGCACCGCCCAACTGATTGCCCTGCAAACCGACCTCCGTCAAGCTCTCGCCCGCGAACACGAACTCAACATGCTCAAAGATGAATTTTTGAGCAATATTTCCCACGAGCTGCGCACTCCTCTCAATAGCATTATCGGGTTTCTCCATTTAGTCCTCGACGGTTTTTGCGAAGAGCGTTCCGAAGAACTCGAAATGCTCCAGCACGCCGATACCTCAGCCATGCACCTACTGACTTCGATCGAAAGTATGCTCGATATCGTCAGCATCAAGCGCGGTCAACTGTCCGTTGCCTGTAAAATTATCAATTTACGAGACTGCGTGCAAAATGCGATCGCCGCTCGGATGCCCCAAATTCAAGAGAAGGGTTTGCAAATCTCCTATTTCGACCCGGAAAAGTCGCTTTTCTACGTCAAAGCCGATCCCGAAAAACTCGAGCAAGCCTTGGTTCACATCCTCGATAACGCCGTCAAATTTACCGATGCGGGTCAGATCGACATTACCAGTTGGGTGCAACCGGGTTCCGAGTCCGAGGAACACTTCATCCCGCCCCAGGTCATGGTCCGGGTGCGAGATACTGGCATTGGCATCGAACCGGACATCGCACCCAAACTGTTTCAACCCTTTACGATGGAAGACAGCTCCAGCACTCGCGTTCGCGGGGGAAATGGATTGGGATTGACCCTGGCGCAAAGCTTCGTCGAGTTGATGGGAGGACAGATTTCCATGACCAGCGAAGGGAAGGGGAAGGGAACCGAAGTCACGATCGCCTTGCCCCTGTGTTGTAATTGATGTTGCAATCGATCGGGGCAGACCATTGGTGACAAGTTAAGCTTGTGTATTGGAGAACGGGGAACGGGGAATGGGGAATGGTGTGAGATGTGGAGTGTTGGTCTGTAGTCGGAACAAGTCTAGATGCGCGACAATTTACTGCTCGAATGCACTAAATGTGGGACTTGACAAACGAGCAACTCTTCACCTGTAGAGCTAGACCGATCTCACGCTTCATCTTCGGGATGGGGAAGAGAAGGCGGATCGCCCGAGAGTTTTTCTTTGAGCGCTTGTAATTGTTCGTCCACATTTCCCCCACTTTCGAGAGAGGCAAATCGGCGTTCGATATCGTCGGCATCGAGTTCGGAAATTGCTTGCGATCGCGCCTCGAGTTGGGCTACCCGATCTTCCATGCGCTCGAACGCGGCGATCGCCCCATCCGTACGATTGCGTTGCAGCATTTCCGTGAGTTTTTGAGACGCTTCGGCCGATCGGGCGCGGGCGATATACAGGTCTTTTTTCGCTTTCACCTGGACGATTTTGCTTTCGAGAGCGCGTAAATTCTCTCGCAACTGTTTGACGATCGCCTGTTGGGGTTCGAGCTGTAATTCGAGCGCTTGCAAAGTTTCTCGGTAGGTTTGCCGTCGGGCCAGAGCCTCTCTCGCCAAAGGCTCGTCCCCTTTTTGCAGTGCCAGTTGAGCGCGGTTGTACCATTCTTGCGATCGAGTTCGAGTTTGGGTGCAATCCCGTTCGGTTCGTTTCTGGGTGGCAATTGCGGTCGCTACTCCTTGGCGGAGGCGAAATAACTCCTCCTGCATCTGAGCGAGCGCCGCCTCGAGAATTTTTTCGGGATCTTCTCTTTGGCTGACGAGATGATTGATTTGGGCGCGAATAGCTCGCCAGATTCGATCGAACAACACGGTATTCATCGGGTAAGGGGTACAGCCGACCTCGCCATCCCGATCTCGGACGGTCGAGGTTCGTCTTCATGGCCTGTCAAAGCAATGGTTTTTATTCGGGTTGATACACCGTTGCATTCACTCCCCCAGCTTGGAGGGCATCGAGGAGTTGTTGGGCTTCCTCTTGCGTATCGAAAGCGCCGACCTGAATGCGCTCGCCCACGGGAAACTGTCTGAGGTAAGCATCGGGTACGGTTTCTCGGACTTTATCCCAGTTTTGGGGATTGTATTCAACCACCACAAAATGGAAGTTATAGTAGCGATCGTCTTCATCGACTGGGGGTTTGGGAGTCTCAGCCTCTTCGGAATTCGGACTGGCCTCGGGGGAAGGTGTTGCCGTCGGGTCGGCTGGGGATGGGTTCGCCTCAGATGGATCGGCATTAGGGTCGAGAACCCGATCGAGATTGTCTAAGGTGCTGGTACTGCCCGGAGTGGGGGTGGGAGCGGCCGTCGGCACGGGCGTGGGAGCCGTCTGAGGCACTGGAGAGGGACTGGGGTTAACGCTGCCGAGATTGTCGAGTTCGAGGTCTTTGAACTCTTCTCTCGATAAATCTGGAGAGGTGGGCAGCTCTTCGGTTTCCTGGGGTGCTTCCTCCGTGGCGGGGGCGTTGGCGGTCTCCGAATCGGGCGATCGACCCAGGAACCGAGCGACGCTAGCGGGTCGGAAGATGGCGTATCCTAACGTTGCCGTTGCCAGTAAAAACAACAGCACCGATCCGATTCCGAGGATACCCATCAAGCCACCGCTGCGCTCGTTCTCGACGGCAGGATCGCCCGTGGTTTTGAGCAATTCTTCGGAGGATTCTAGATAATCTTTCGGTTCGGGGGCTGTCGGGTCGGGAGTGGTACCGGCGGCAATGGGAGGAGGGGCGATCGTTGGCTCGGGGGTGGGAACGTCGGCAATGGGAGAAGGGGCGGGTGGATCGAGAGGCGGCAGACTTGCCACACTGTTGGTAGACGCTGGGGTGGGCGCTGAGGCGGCTGGTTGCACCACCATCGGCGGTAATTCTGGGGTCGTGGGGGTCGCTGGTGTTGGGGGGATTGCTGGCGTTTCGGGTTCGATCGCATCGACAATCGGTGTAGCGGGTTCCGCCTCGGGAACGGTGGGTCGTTCCTCGGGGACTGGCAGCGGCGATTCGGGAAGAACTCCTTGGGCGATCGTTACTCCATCGCTCGGTGTCGGTGGAGTTGAGATGGTGGATTTTCTATAGGGTTTGGTTGCTTTAGAAAGTCGCCGATATCGAGCCAATTCGGCATCGAGTTGGACATCAAGGCTACCTAAAGCTACTCTCAACGCAGGCTTTAACGATTCTCCCGAAGAAGATTGACTCATCTCAACAACTCCTACTATTTTTTCGATCTCGTTCTTTAGGGGGAATGAAAATGTCACATATGTATCTAGCATATGTATATTCGCACTCTTCCCGAGGTTTGTAATGTTTAATATTAACTTTAACGCTCTATATTAACTTCAAGATATCGATCGAATCGATCGAATTGCCCTCAAACCCAGAACGCGCCCAGAAATTGCGCGATCGAACCTGTCCCGATCGCATTTCTAGATTATTCGTCCGAACGGCTACGTCATGGCTTTTCAATCTCTCGACAAAATTATAGATTTTATCCAGCGTCAACCCGAATGGGAAGAATGGCGAGAGTTCGAGCGACTTTCTGGGTCTTGGATATCGATTGTGGGAGAAGTCGTCGGCAAGCACGCGCGTCCGATTGGCGTGCGCCACGGGGTCTTGGAAGTGGCAACCTCAAATGCCATGTGGGCGCAGCAACTGACGTTCGAGCGCGTGCAGATTCTCAAGAAATTGAACCCCAAACTGACCCATCCCCTCAAAGATATTCGATTTTCTTCGGCTCGGTGGTATTCTCGCCCTCAGCGGGCATCCGCTCGAAAACCCTCCCCGGCATCGACTATTCCGATAACATCGCCTTCGCAGCACCAGCCCGAACCTTCCGAGGCGAGCGATCTCCCTCCACCTCAAGCGCCACCACCCACCTCTCGCGAAGCCTTCGAGCAGTGGGCGCAAAAAATCCAGGCGCGATCGCAAGGTTTGCCCCTATGCCCTCAATGCAATTGTCCTACTCCGACCGACGAACTCCAGCGCTGGACGGTTTGCGCTCCGTGTCGCGCGAAAAATTTACCTCAACCACCTCCCGGAGCGAGATCGGACAGACGTGGGGAGGGGGAGACGCGGTGAGGGGGAAGCTGGGGAAGGTGAGGGAGGTGAGGGAGGTGAGGGAGGTGAGGGAGATGGAGGAGAGAAGGCAACATTAGCAATTTCCCTTGTCTCCCGTGTCTCCTTGTCTCTCTCTCCCGAAGCTCCCCAAGCCCCCGAAGCTCCCCAAGCTCCCCCAGCTCACCAATACCCGTCCGTAACTCATACGGCGATTCTCATCACTGCCCGTATTGCGAGCAAACTTCAGAAAACCTCCGTAAACTCGCGTATAATGAGGAAAGTGGGTACATATTTGAGTCCGTAAAAAACACGAAGCTCCGTAAAAGTCATTCGGGTAAGATCTGTTGCTTCGATAGGAATAAAAATGATAAATTTTGACAACTAAATCATTGGCTAAGTCACCTTGCAATCTTGTCAGAAATAAGAGGATGAAGGTTTTGTAGCATTGCTGTAGCAATGTGGGAAATTGATCTCGAACCCATTTTCAATTTCAATTGCAATCGTCCCGAATTACCGAAGTGCAATCTCGCGTTTGCGGGTCAGGCGAGTTTATCCGTATCATTTTCTCCTGTCAAAGGATATATGATGTTCGCTCATCCTTTGAGGTGCGTTCGAGCCAGCGTCCTGGCTTTTTTCCTAACTGTAACCCTTATGGTTCGTTACATCGATTTAACGATTTTCATCAATGTCTAATTCGTCCAGTTCTTCTGACTGTTCGACCTCCTTGGAAGACAGTCACCAGACCTCACTTAGGGTCGCTACAACATTTACCAAAACATTTACCAAAACATTACTGTTGGTCGATGCGGGGGTCGATCGATATGAAAGTCTCGCTGCGGGTGTCGTACCGGGGGTCGAGGTGGCGATCGTTCATCCCCATGAAGATGGCATCGAGGGCGTGACCCGGATCTTGAGCCGCTATCGCGATATAGAAGCGCTACACGTCGTTTCCCACGGTTCTGCGGGATCTTTGTATTTGGGTCGAAGCGTTCTCAATTGCGAAACTCTCGATCGTCGAGATCGGGCGATCGCTCGCTGGTCCGAGTCCCTCGCCCCCAATGCAGATATTCTCCTTTACGGTTGCAACGTGGCAGCCGACACCCCAGAGGCTTCAGTCTTTTTAAATCGCCTCGCCCGTCTTTTGGGGGCGAATGTTGCAGCTTCTAGCACTCCGGTGGGAAATCCCGCACGAGGGGGAAACTGGCAACTCGATCGCCGCATCGGTAACCTTCACGCCGCCGACATATTTCCCCTCGAACTCCAACAAACCTATCGGGGAATCTTCATCGATTTTGAGACTCGTAATTTCCCCGTCGGGCAAAATCCCGTTGCCGTGGCTTTGGGAGACTTCAACGAAGATGGAAACGAAGATTTTGCGGTCGTCAATCGCGATTCGAGTACGGTTTCCGTGCTGTTGAACGACGGACGCAGGGGATTTAGCAGAGCTAGCAGTATTAGCGTGGGCGCGCTGCCGAGCGATGTTGCCGTTGCCGACTTGAATGACGATGGCAACCTCGATCTGGCTGTCACCAACCGCGAAGACGCGCAAGTCTCTATCCTCCTGGGGAATGGAAACGGGGAATTTTCGCCCCAACAGACCTACAATGCCGGAACCTTTCCCCGATCTCTGGTGGTTGGCGATTTTGACAACGATGGGAACTCGGACTTGGCGATTGCCAACCGCGACTCAAATGACGTGTCCGTGTTGCTCGGAGATAGCTCTGGAGAGTTTACCTCTCAAACCACCTTTGCCGCGGGGAATGCTCCGTTTGAAATTGTCTCGGGTGATTTTAATGAGGATGGCAACCAAGATCTGGCCGTTGCCAACCGCGATTCTAACGATGTCTCCGTATTAATTTCGGACGGCATGGGTGGATTTGCCCCTCAAACCACCTTTGATGCGGGTATCGGGCCTCGAGGTATCGCCGTTGGCGATTTTGATAAGGATGGCAACCAAGATCTGGCCGTTGCTAACCGCGATTCTAACGATGTCTCCGTGTTGCTTGGAGACGGTATGGGGTCATTTAGCTCTCAAACCCGTTTTAATGCTGGCTCTCGCCCTCATTCGGTTGCCACAGGAGACTTCGACGGCGATGGCAACCCAGATCTGGCCGTTGCCAATCTCGGCTTGAACAGCTTGTCGGTGTTACTCGGTCGAGGAGATGGCACATTCGATCGACAGCAAGATTTTCTCACGGGCTTAGAACCGAGAGCCGTAGTTGCCGGAGATATCAACGGTCGGGGGAATGACGAGCTAGTTGTTGCCAATCGCGTCTCGAACAATGTCTCAGTCCTATCGAGCAACGTGGTGGGAGTAACCGTTTCCGTCACAGCACCGCAGGTGGAGGCTGGCAATGTGGCAGTGGGAACCGACAACCACGTTCTCTATCGTCTCGACTTGCGAGTACGCGCCCTCGATACGAACTTGACAGATTTGACCCTGACCCTCGATCTCGGTGGCACTTACCAACCGAGCGATCTCGAAAGCTTCGAGCTGTTTCTCTCGGACGATGGTGTTTTCGACGATCTCGATCGCAGACTTCAGACAAAAGAGGTTGTGGCATCAGGAGAAGACATTACCTTCTCGGGACTAGACCTACCGCTCCGAGCCAGAGACCGAATTTCTCTTTTTGCCGTCGTCGATATTGCCCCGGATGCTGTCGTCGGTCGCACCATCAATATCTCCCCCACCGATTTAGAAAATCTGACCTTCAGCACTGGCGATATCCTCGGAAACAGTCCCCTGC
The DNA here is from genome assembly GCA_034189805.1 of Cyanobacteriota bacterium. GTDB lineage: Bacteria > Cyanobacteriota > Cyanobacteriia > Cyanobacteriales > Geitlerinemataceae > Zarconia. The sequence continues at coordinate 23,099 of JAXHUC010000064.1, read as the reverse complement.
AAGGGGGAGGCGTGCAAACTATCCAACCCTCGCCAATGCCGCCAGAACCGTCTGAGCCAGACGACGATCGATCTCCTTCCACGCCCTCCCGTCCGATTATCGAGCTACCCGACAGCAGCATTCCCCCAGACCCCAACTACGATGCCTGTCAGTTGGTCAACAATCTGTTGGTGTTTCCCAGCCTGAATTTAACCGGGGATACCCTGACCGGGGCGACTCTGTTTGGGGACGAGAATCCGAATATCCTGGACGCGCGATCGGCTTCGGAAGCCCAAATGGTCGGTTTGGCGGAAAACGATAAGCTCATCGGTAGTGCCGGAGACGATCTGATTTTTGGCAATCAGGGTCGAGATGTCATCGTCACCGGAGATGGGACCGATCGGGTCTTTGCCGGACGCGAAAACGATGGGGTCAACGGTAACGAGGGCGACGACATTCTCGCGGGAGATTTAGGTAACGACCACATCCTCGGAGAAGAGGGAAATGATGTCATTTTTGGCAATGCCGGGATCGAATTTATCGACGGGGGTGCGGGAGACGATCTGATTTTTGGCGGTCGCGATAACGATGGCGCGATCGGCGGTGAAGGGAATGACGTTATTTTGGGTGAATTCGGTAACGATTGTTTGCACGGTCAAGCTGGAGACGACGAGCTATTCGGCAACCACGGCACCGATGTCATCGTCGGGGGCGATGGTCGCAATACACTCCACGGCGGTCGAGAAAATGACGTGTTAATTGGAGGTCGCAATAGCGATATCTTGTTAGGCGATCGCGGAAATGATAGCCTCAGAGGCGGCGAGGGAGGCGATCGCTTCGACTTTCGACCGGTGGATGGCAGCGATCGGATCGCTGACTTTACCAACAACCAAGATCTCATCGGTTTGAAGGATGGATTGAGCTTCGGGGCACTGACGATCGCGCAAGTGGGAAGCGATACCCAAATTACGGTTGATGGACTCTCTATCACTCTCGAAGGAGTGGATGTTAGAAACATCGGAGCTGAGGATTTCGCAATCGTACCATAGGATGACCTGAAGCTGGGGTAACAGGGTGAATTTGAGCTGGGGAGGCTGGGGGAGCAACGAGCGCTTCGGGAGTTGGAGCGATATCCCAATTCTCCCGTTTCCCCCGTTTCCCCCGTTTCCCCCTCTCCGCGTCTCCGCGTCTCCTTGTCTGTCTTCCCCAAGCCGCTCCATTTGAAGCGAGGTCATTTAGTATGAATAATGTGCCTGCTTTTTTGCGTTCTTGTCACTGGTGTATTCTCACAAAGCTGAAAAAATCGACCTCAATGCAGAATATCCCTGCATTTGCCACCGTCGGGGTTGCCTCAAACCGATTGCCCTGACAGAGGCTTTGGGTTGCGATCGATGCCAGCAAATTTTTGTGGTCGATCGCAGCGGTCGGATTTTAGAGGAACTCTCAACTCACTATCCTTATAAAAAGACTTGGCTGTGGACCGGGCAGCAATGGAGTCGAACGGATACGACGTTACGGGATACCTTTTTGCCTCTTTCGACCCTGGCAGTTGGCATTCCTTTGCTGTTACTCTTCTTCGTCCGCCATTTACCTGTTATTCTCTGGATCGTGCTGGTGTTTGTCGTGGTGGCGATTCCGGCATTTTTAGCCTGGTTGGCCTACAGACAGTAATTCTATGACCGTCGATCCCCTAGATTTGACCCCAACTCCCTCGGAGGCAGCGCGCCGTGCCTACCAAGCATCGTTGCTTGTCGGTCGTACGGAAGCCAGCGTTCGAGATCGGGCAATTCAAGCTCTTGCCGACGAGATCGAGTCCCAACAGGAGAATATTCTCGAAGCCAATACCTTAGATTTGGAAGCCAGCCGGGATATGGCCGTGCCGAATTTAGTCCTCGAGTGGCTCAAACTGACTCCAGAACGGTTGCAAACGACGGTGCAAATTCTCCGGCGGCTAGCTCAGTTAACCGACCCTCTGCGGCGGGTGATGAATGCGGCCTATCAGGTAGAGTCGGCTCAAACCTACTGTCAGTTAATTCCCCTCGGGGCGATCGCCCTAATTTACGAAGCGTTTCCGGAGTTAGGGGCGATCGCGGCGGGGATGTGCCTGAAAACGGGAAATAGCTTGATTCTCAAGGGCAGTAGCGAGGCGAGTCATTCTAATTTGGCGATGGCCGAGGTTCTGCAATCGGCGCTGGGGCGGACGGATTTACCGCCAGATTGCCTGCAACACGTCCCGGTCGATCGCGGTGACTCGTTGCGGGAGTTGGTGGGGCAAGATCGATATCTGAGTTTGGCGATTCCCTACGGTCGTCCGAGTTTGATTCAATCGACTCTCCAACACGCAACGGTTCCGGTGTTACCCTCGGCGATGGGAAATTGCTATTTGTATTGGTCGGTGTCGGGGGATTGGGAGTTAGTCCGATCGATGGTCGCGGACAGCCATAAAAGCCAACCCGATCCGGTCAATGCGATCGAAAAAGTGCTGATTCATCGCGATCTAAACCCAGTTTCCGTGGCAATGCTGTTGAAGGCGCTGCGAGAAAAAGGATTTGAAATTCGCGGCGATGCGGCATTAGTGGGAGAATTTCCCGAACTCGCCCTTGCGGAAACTGGGGAATGGAGGCAAGCCTACTTAACGCGCACCGTAGCGTTCAAGCGAGTGGAATCTTTGCAAGAGGCGATCGCCTGGGTTGATGAGTATAGCAGCGGTCATGCCGATTGTGCGGTAACCGAGTCTTACTGGGAAAGCTGCCAGTTTACGTTAGGGGTGAATAGCGCTTCGACTTATATTAATGCCTCACCTCGGTTTATCCGCAATCCCAAACAAGGTCGGAGTATTTTGTTGGGAATGTCGAATCAAAAGGGACACCATCGCGGGTTTATCGGTCTCGAATCCCTCACGGCGGTCAAACACATCATTCAAGGTTACGAACCCAATTCGCCGCAACATTAACCGAATTCATTGGTGACCAGTTAAGCTTTTGTGCTGCTTGTGTCTTGGGGAATGGTGTGAGATGTGGAGTGTTGGTTTGCGATCGTCCAACGGTCTAGATGCGCGACAAGTTACTGCTCGATCGCGCCTTATCTGGAACTTGACAAACGAGCGTTTATTCTAACTTTTTACCCTCTTCACCAATGCACCTAACCTAACCGATACCTTAGCTTTGGCAAATATTTTAATGCTAAAAAATCCCCCCAATCTGCCAATACTGCTGAAAAGTATGACCGTTGAAGGGATTTTAAATTCAATGTTTGGGCGTTCGGCTTATCGGATGGATGGATGCCACCCAACAAATTTCCGAAGGTTAGATCGCCCGCGATCTCTATATCTTTTCGCCTCGAACTTCCCAAGAAGTTCACGTTGTCGGTGATGGATCGCTATCGGGTCATAACTCGAATGCAGACGATCGAAACCCTCAATTATCTTTGAGATCGGTCAACTGGTGGAGAGAGACTGACGACGTTCTGCGGTGGGTAGCTTGACGTTGGTTGCCAGTCCGAGAGTTTCTAACAATCGAATGGTCATCCAAGTGATGTCGATTTCCCACCAATGCAGTCCGTGACGGGCGGAATACTGGAATGTATGATGGTTGTTGTGCCAGCCTTCACCGTAGGTCATTAGGGCAACCCACCAGCAATTGCGCGAGCGATCGTCGGAATTGTAGCTGCGATATCCAAATTTGTGAGTGGCACTGTTAACAAGCCAGGTGCAGTGAAAAACCACAACCATGCGCACGAAAATGCCCCAAATGACAAATGGAGATCCACCTAGGAAATAAAGGAGAAAACCTAAAGCAAATTGAATGGGAATAAAGTATTTTTGGCAAAATTGATAAAACGGATCGCTATCAATATCTTTAGTAAACTTATGAACTTCAGATTTCATAGGAATGTTGTATAACATCCAAACCACGTGACTCCACCAAAATCCTTTTACGGAACTATGTGGGTCGGTGATTTCATCGGAATGAAGATGATGTATCCGGTGCATTCCGATCCAATCAAGAGGTCCGGCTTGACAGCTTAGAGTCCCGCACAAAACCAAAAAGTATTCGAGCCATTTAGGAACTTGAAAACTGCGATGACTGACGAGGCGATGCCAGCCCAGAGTAATTCCGACTCCCCCCGTAATCCAGTGCAGTAATAGGGCTACACCCACTGCCGACCAACTGAAATTACTGGGTAAGAATGCCAAACAGGCAAATACGTGTAGACCGCCAATCCATGCAATGGCATACCAATTAAGCGAGAGCTTTGGAGAAGTTGCAATCGTCATGCAATAACCTTGTATTGTCTATAAATTATGTGTCAACCTGTTGAATTCTAGCAGAATATGGGTAGTTAGGCACGGTAAGAGAGGTTCGGTCGAGTTTGGCGAAAGTTGCGAAATAAGCTTTAAGATACTTGACTTTCACTCAAATGCCTGTTAGAGGTATTTTCGTTAATTAGAATAAAAAATGAACGCTCGCAGCTACATTCAAGATGCCCAAAAAGCACTCAGAACCAAATTTTGGGAGATCGACGACAGAATCCAGGTTCGACTCGATCGAGTGTTAGCGGCTTTTCGCCAACATCGGGTCGGGGTGCGGCATTTTGCCAGCGTCTCGGGTTACGGTCACGACGATCTCGGTCGGCAAACCCTCGATCGGGTCTTCGCTCGAGCCATCGAAGCAGAGGCGGCACTTGTCCGCGTGCAGTTCGTCTCGGGAACCCACGCGATCGCCTGCGCTTTGTACGGGGTGTTGCGACCGGGGGACGAAATGCTCGCCGTTGCCGGCCCTCCTTACGACACATTAGAAGAAGTAATTGGTCTGCGAGGTCGAGGTCAGGGATCTCTATCTGAATTCGGAATTCACTACCGCCAACTCTCCCTCAAGGACGGCAAAGTCGATTGGGAGAATCTAGCCTCAGCGGTGCGGGAGGAGACTCGCTTGGTGTTCGTGCAGCGATCGTGCGGCTACTCTTGGCGATCGAGTCTCTCCATTGCCGAAATTGAAAAAATTGTCAAGATCGTGAAAGCCCAAAATCCCAATACCATTTGCTTTGTGGATAACTGCTACGGCGAGTTCGTCGAAGATCGCGAACCGACAGCCGTGGGGGCAGATTTGATGGCCGGGTCGCTGATTAAAAATCCCGGTGGGACGATTGTCACCGCTGGGGGCTACATCGCCGGGAAAGCCGACTTGGTGGAAGCAGCCGCCTGTCGCCTCACCGCACCGGGAATCGGCAGTGCGGGAGGGGCAACTTTCGACCAGAATCGGCTGATGTTTCAGGGGTTGTACCTCGCACCGCAGATGGTGGGGGAGGCGATTAAGGGGAACTATCTCATATCTTACGTGTTCGATCGCCTGGGGTATCGCGTCAATCCGACTCCGACAGAACCTCGGCGAGATACCATCGGGGCGATCGAATTTGGATCGACCGAAAAACTGATTGCTTTCTGTCGGGCGATTCAGAAGTATTCCCCGGTGGATTCTTACCTCGACCCGGTTCCGGCGAATATGCCGGGATATGAAAGCAAGTTGGTGATGGCGGGGGGAACGTTTATCGACGGCAGCACTTCCGAGTTGTCGGCAGATGGCCCGTTGCGCGAACCCTACATCGCGTTCGTTCAGGGGGGAACTCATTGGACGCAGGCGGCGATCGCTCTAGAAGCGGCGATCGAGGCGGTGGGAGAGGCATAGGTGCGGAATGAAAAATGCAAAATTAAAAATTAAAAATGCCCAGTACACGTAGCTTTTAAGGGTTGAGGGTCGATCGGTGATTTCTGCGGCGCTGCATTAGGGAAGCGGGGGAGAGAGATGCGGGCTTGAGATTTGGACGGCTCTAACTGTCGTGGGGACAGTGAAATATTATCGTTTGTCGAAAAAAATTATGTCGCGAGGCTAAAATCGACCCGAAAATTGGGGGATTTGGGAACGAGTTTACAAGGGTTTCGGGCTGTGATAATGTACTAACAAGCAGCGAAAGCTATACTATTTTTTTGTGCAGTAATCAATTCATAAGATTTTACGCCGTTGCAAATTCAGTAAACTGTCGCATGAATGGCGATCGAAATGCTAAGACAATATCAGTTTTAGGAACGCCAAATTCTAATAATTCCGAGGCAATTCCATCTTCAGTAAAATCTTGATGAATCCAAAATTTTCCATCTTTAATATCGACGTGAATGGAACAACCATACAGCGGGATTTCATCGTCCCAGCCCACAGAAACGAGCAGGTAATGGTGGTTGGTGGTGTCGCAAATTGCTTGAGCTTCAGATCGATCGTTTAAGGCACGGTGGCTTTGATGTTTTTTGAGGATTTTCTGGATAATTTCGGGATAGTTTAGTCCTTCCATAACGTAACTTCTTCTTGCTGGGAATCGAAGACAATGAGTTTGAGATTATATTCTCGAATGACTTCTTGAATAAAAGGCTCAGAGAAAAATTTATTGTAAATATCCGTAGGGATAGCTAGGTATAAGGCTCTTTCGGGTTCTAATTTCTTTAAGGCAACACGATAGTTAAGAAATTGACCCACTGCGGTGTGAAACTCAGAAATCGCTGATAGACCGAGGAAGCTTTTGACCTCAACGGCAATTTTGCGATCGTCCTTCTGAGCTGAAAGTAGTTTTTCGGCAGCTAAGTCGATGTACATTTCTACTTTGGCACTGAGCTTTAGATATAAAGGGTCTTGAGTAATGACCCATTGTTGTTTCTCTAACCCAATCCGAACGGCATGATGAAAGATATCTCTAGCTGGCATATTCTAATTCATGATGTAGATCGATCTCACGGTTTCACCTTTTTTGATAGTATATCTCCGTTCGTTAGAATTGTACTTTCGCCTGTAAAAATGTAAAATTTGAGGCTCACCGATCGCATAATTTACAAAGACATAATTTTCTGTAGCCAATATGTATGTGATGCACGAGCTAAACAAAAAGCGAATTCATATTGGATATCTCGCTTAACGAGTAATTCGCTCACCTGCTCGATTTGTTGGAGAAATTTGAAAGGTTCGATAGTTTCATCTAGAGAATTGCGATAATTCAGAGGTTAACGGAAAGTTCTGGCACAAGATATAATATTCAATTCTAATTAAAGATAATTGCAGTTTATTTTTTGGGAAAATTATTGTTTAAAAGCTATAGAATTAAATCAAACTAAACACTTACAAAAAAACAAAATAATTTTGTTTTTCTCGTACTATAATGAATTTAATCTCCCAGTGGAGTCAAATAAATGACTGCTAGAGTTGCCCAACAAGTTCGCTGGACGATCGAAGATTTAAACGGTTTTCCAGAAAATAGCAACCGATATGAAATTATTGAAGGAGAACTCTTCGTGACCCGATCGCCTCATATTGCCCATCAATTTGTTGTCGGGGCCGTTCATGCAGAGCTAAGAAGTTGGTCGAGCCAGAGCCAACTGGGAATGGCGGCGATCGCTCCGGGGGTAATTTTTTCCGAAGTGGATGCGGTGATTCCCGATGTGGTTTGGGTGAGCCGCGATCGCCTTTCTCAACTCCTCGATGAGTCGGGACATTTAAGAGGTGCGCCGGAACTAATGGTGGAAGTACTATCGGAATCGCCTGCCGACAAAAAACGCGATCGAGAAACGAAAGTCAAACAGTATTCAATTCACGGGGTTCTCGAATATTGGATTCTCGATCGATGGCTCAAGTCGATCGAGATTTACCGTCGCGACAATGGCATTTTAAAAAAAGTGATGACGCTATTTGAAGGGGACGATCTCACCAGTCCGCTGTTACCGGAATTTAGCTGTCGGGTGGGGACGTTATTTGTTTAACCGACCCATCCGACCAGCAACAAGCTAGGATTTGACCATCAGTTGAAGACGACCTGAAGGGGCAAGTGTCACCCCACGACGAACGGGTTCGATCGGGCGATCGTCGGGTAAGACTAAATCCACTTCTGAGACGATTTTGGCAAGGGCCAGTTTCATTTCGTATATTGCCAAAGCCTGTCCCAAACAGCGGCGATGTCCCCCACCAAAGGCATAGAATTCGTAAGGTGAGTATTGCCGCTCCAGAAAGCGTTCGGGTTTGAACTGTTTGGAGTCGGGATAGAGTTCCGGGCGATGGTGAGTTAAATAAACGCACGGGGCCAGAGAAGTCTCCGGGCCGAAGTGGTGACCCATCACCGACAAGGAAGATTTGACGACGCGGGGGAAGGTAATCAGGGCGACGGGGTAAATCCGCAGCGTTTCTTGGCAAACAGCATTCAGATAAGGTGCTTTGACGATCTCCATCGGATCGGGATTCTCCCCCAACTCCGCCAGTTCTTTTCGCAGTTTCGATCGCACCTCCGGCAGTTTGTGAATCCAGTACAGCGCCCAGGCGAGGGCGGTAGCGGTGGTTTCGTGGCCGGCCAGCAGTAGGGTAAGTAACTCGTCGCGCAGTTCGCGATCGCTCATTGCATTCCCCTCTTCGTCCCGCGCCAACAGCAACAGCGTCAAAATATCCGTGCGACTTTCGTCGAGATTTTCCCGGCGTTCTCGGATTTCGGCAAACAGCAATTCATCGAGTTGTGCTTTGCGGCGCAAGAACCGACCCCAAGGACTCCAAGAGCCAAAATCTCGCTGCAAGCCTCGGAAAAAGAGCAAACTCGAACCCAGGGGAGATCCGGTCATATCCAGTACCGTCGTCATCAGTTGGCGGACGCTTTCGTAGCGCAGCCCGTCGCTCAAACCGAAGACGGCGTTGAGAATCACCCGCATGGTAACTTCTTGGGTAGCCGATCGCACGGAGAAGGGTTTATCCGTCGGCCAGCGTTCCATCACCCCTCGGGTAATCTCTTGGATGAGGGTGGCGTAAGTCTTCATCCGATCGCCGTGGAAGGGGGGCATCAGCAGCTTGCGTTCTTGCTTGTGGCGCTCTCCGTCAAGCAGAAGAAGGGAGTTATCCCCCACCAACGGCAGTAAAATCCCATTCGCCCGTCCGGAATCGAAGGTGCGCGCGTCGGCACTGAGAATTTCCCGAATCGCCTCGGGATGGCTGAAAAAGACTAGCTCGAACTGAGGTCCGAAGCGGGCGGTAAACACTTCACCAAATCGCTTCTGGTTGGTTTCCATGTAGCCGAGGGGATTGGTCACCCACTGAAACATTTGCAGCGTGGGATTGGTGGTGGGACCTGCGGGAAGTTGTTTCATCAATTCGTACTGTTGTAAATTCTTCTGGATTATCGTCCGCCTTGAGTTCCCAAAACGTATGCGCTACGCCTAGTCCTAGGCAGTTGCCGTACCCGATCGCGATCGACTTTTAAGACTTCTTTTTATTGTAACGAAATGATAAATCTCGACGACGGGATTTTTCCATCGGCGAAGGTTCGAGGCAGATCGATTTGACCCAAACCTCGTATAGCAATTAGGACACTCGTGAGGTGAGGGAGGCTGGGGAAGAATGAATTCCAGATCCAAAATTCTCCCTTGTCCCCTTGTCTCCCATTCCCCATTGGTGAAAGGTTAAGGCTGTATTCACTTTGTCAATCCGTCAAGAATCTACCGAAAACCCGGAATTGGGGGGTCTCCCCCTAAACCCCCCGCCGGGGGCCCCTCTACTCCCCCGAACCCCCCGCGCACCAGAGTGAAATCGTGGAAAACATTAGCATCACCGGGGTCTAGCTGTTCGAGGTAGTCAACTTGACATCTAGTAAAATTGCTTAACCTTTCACCAATACCCCATTCCCTCCAGATGTCCGATCGCAGTCGCGACTGCCTCACACCAACTCCAACAACGCTCGATACAAACCCTCCATCGTATATTCCGCTGCTTCCACATCCACCCGTCCCAACAGTTCCCGACAGGTTTGCGAGGTTTGCGGTCCGATCGAGGCAATCCGCACTCCCTCTAGAGAAATGCCCCCCGTCTTCTCGATCAGTTGGCAAAAGTGCTTGACGGTTTTCGAGCTGGCAAAGGTAATGATATCGATCGCCTGTTGTTGCAAGGCGGTGAGGGGTTCCGGGGCGATCGCCTCGGGACAGCGCGATTCGTAGGCCGCCACTTCCACCACCTGGGCGCGGCGATCGCTCAGTTGCCGCACCAGCACCTCCCGTCCCCCAGATTCCACGCGGGGAAAGAGGATCGTTTTTTCGGCGACGGATTCGGGAAAGCTTTCCACCAAGGAGTCAGCGACGAAGTTGGGGGGGATAAAATCGGGCTTTAGCCCTTGCTGTTGCAGGCTGTGAGCGGTTTTTCTGCCAACGACAGCAATTTTGAGACCCGCGAGGTGGCGCGCGTCTTTGCCCCCAAAAAACAGGCGATCGAAAAAGGCTTCCACCCCATTGGCTGAAGTGAGAATCAACCAATCGAAGTCTGCAAGGCGATCGAGACACCGATCCAAATCGTTCCAACTCGACGGGGGGACAATTTCCAAGGTCGGCATCGAAATCGCCGTGGCCCCCGCACCCACGAGGCGATCGGTAAATTCGCTCGACTGCCCTACAGAACGAGTGACGAGAATGGTTTTTCCCGCTAACGGTCGATCGTCGATATTGCCTTTCAAATTACCATCGCCCCCGCGCGCGCGCACCATCGATTGCGATTCTACCGGATGGGGGGATTGCAAGCACTCCCGCAGTCGCACCACTTCCCCGATAACGATCGCACAGGGAGAAAGAGATTCGCCAGCGGTGCGATCGAGAATATCTCCTAGAGTTCCCGTCCAAACCCGTTGCTGGGGTCGTCCCGCCCAGCGGACGATGGCAATCGGCGTGCGATCGGATCTGCCGTATCGTTGCAATTGTCGCAGAATTTCCCCCAGATGCTTGCTCCCCATCAATACCACCAGGGTATCGATCCGCGCTAGGGCTTCCCAATCCAACGCCGTGGGATCGTGACCGCTGAGGGTGGCAAAACAGCGACTCAGTACCGGGTCGGTGAGGGGAATTCCCGCCAGCAGGGGCCCAGCTAAGACCGAAGAGATTCCCGGAACCACTTCAAAAGGACAGTCGGCGGCAATCAGCGCCTGAATTTCCGAGGTGCAGCGACCAAAAATGAAGGGATCGCCGCTTTTGAGTCGTACCACCTGCTTTCCCTGTTGCCCGTATTTCACCAATAGGCGATCGATCTCCCCTTGAGGCGTACTCGGTTGCCCCCCGCGCTTGCCCACGTTGACCTGCAAGCAATCGGGCCGCACCCATTCGAGCAGCGCCCCATCGGCGAGAGCATCGTAGACCAAAACTTCCGCGACCCCGAGCAGTTCTTTGCCTCGCACCGTGAGGTAGTCCAAGCTACCTGGCCCGGCTCCCACGAGGTAAACTTTGCCTGTTGGGTAACTCACGATCTTCTGGCGTTAGATTGCGCCTTACCGTTTAATCGCTTGCCACGCAATCCATACTTGCCAAAAGAAAATAGCACTGACCACCAGCGTGACCGTATCTTGAAAAATCCAGTAGGGACGACTCGTGAAAATCTCAAGCATAATAGGTTTCCCGATTTAAGCGTACTCGATCGCACTCGAAGAGGATTCGATCGAATCGTAACAGGAAGCCATTATAACGCCGATCGGTCACAGATGTATTTTTATTTTTGTGTCTTTAAAGTTCGCCGAGCCATTCATTTTAAATCTCATTTTAACTCTGGCGATCCCTGCCCATCTCGAACCTCGTAAAATCCATATTTTTCAACTTTGCGTCCTTTGTGTCTTTGTGGTTTTTTCCTTCCATCTTACTGGGTTATTAACATATTAAATAATTTTTTCGATCGGCAATTAAAAACTCAAAAATATAATACTTATTACCTTTTTAAATCGTTCTCAAAAATCATTCTTTCTCCAAACGATATCATCAATTAACTGACATCGATATTGCCAACTGACACTAAAGTCAGCATAATAATATGGCATGTCGGTCAAAATGTCTTGATATCAAGACATTTTCAAGAGATCGAACCCTCGATCGAACCCCGATAACGCACCTAACCAAATGAGTTCGGGTTTGAGTTTATGATTGAAGTCTTCGCCACAACTACTCAAATAGTTCTCAACGCCACCGTCATCAGCGCTACGGGTTTCTTCGGATACTGTATGGCGACCGATATTTGGAAGTACGCCAGAAATGCGTCAGTGCGGCTCCCGGTCAAATCCGAACCCAAAGCCCTCAACGGTGTGGCGATCGCCTCAAAATCTCCCCCTCAAAAATCCACCCCTCAACTCTCCAAATCCATTGCCCCTGTCATCGGTAACGGTGCGATCGCCCATTCCCAACCCACCGAACCCGTTGTCGCCGCACAACACTCAACGCCAGAATCCCCAACGCCAGAACCGATCGTCGCCGTTGCTGCGACCCCTCCCGTCCTGCCCCAATCCCAGCCTTCGATGCCGGAACTCGAACCGATCCGACCTCTGGCTTCCACGGCGCTGATTCCCTACCAACCTCATCCCCTGAAAGCGAACGATCGCAACGGTTCTTCGGGTCGCTCTCTGGTTGTCTCTCCTCAAAAAAGTTTGACCGTCGCCAATCGGGAGACCCGCGCCTTGCAAACGGCAGTCGATCCGATCTCGAAAGCGCTGGTGGAAGTGACCTCGACCGCCCCCCAGCGCACGAATCTCGCTGGTTTTTGGTGCTTGCTCGCCCTCCAGGAACGGCTGGGTATGGCGGGATTTCTCGAAGCGCATCCCCATCTGAAAGCCGCTCGGTTCTCCCATCGCCTGTTGTGGGAATTGGCCGGACGGTTTGGAATTCCAGAAGACGACCCGGTGCGCGGCCCCCTCGGTCGCGTGGATGCGTCGGCAATCGCCCCATCTTACCGATTTGTCGCCCCACCGCTCTGGCAGCAGGGGATTTATCGTCAGGGTACTTGGAGTATCCATCCCTGGGAAGGACAGCCGGAGGTGCGAGTCTTATTTGACGGTTCCGGGCAACTCGCCGTGGCGCTGTGGACTGAGGGCACTCGAGACATCGAAACGGTTTGGGAGACAATTGGAGAACGGAATGTTGCTCGAGGTGCGGCGATCGTCTCGACCTTGAACTTGACTTTCCTGTTGCGTGCCTGGGGAATTGCCATGCGTCGCTGGTGTCGTCGGTTCGCCCGGATGGGATTGTCGGATTTGGTGGCACAACCGGGCTGGGTTTATCTGACTCCCACCCAAATCGTGGTGGAATTCGAGTCGGAATGCCTCGATCGCCGCATTCGCCAAGCAGGGTTGAATTTGGACGTGAAGGCGCTGCCGGGATGGGAACGGGATTTAATTTTCGATTAGCTCAAACTCAAAAAACTCTCCAACGCTTCCACCATTGCTGGCGGCCAGCGACGAATTCCGGCAACCCAGTCGATATCTCGGTAGCGCGGATCTAACCCAACGGCGGCCACCCAGTTACTTTCGGCTTCCCCAAATTTCCCCTGACTCCAGAGAACGGCGGTGACGGCCGCTCTCACGTCGGCGAATTGGGGATATCGGCGCGCCAAATTTTTAAAGTTGCGCAGTGATTCTTGCACGTCTCCGAGTTGGTAGAGCATCAACGCATAGTTCGTGCGGGCGATACCCAGTCTCGGTTCCAGCTCCATTGCCGTTTGATAGTCTGCCAGGGCCGCTTGCCAATCTTGCAGTCCGGCTTTCGCGTTCCCGCGATTGTTATAGGCGGCTGCATCGGACTTGTCGAGTTCGAGAACCCGATCGTAATCGGCGATCGCATCTTGCCACCGTTGCAGACCTTCGTAGGCCGCACCGCGATTCAGGTAGGGGTCGGGGGTATCTGGGGCGAGTTCCACAGAGCGATCGTAGTCGGAAACGGCTGCTTCGAGACGATTGAGGCCGACTCTAACATTGCCTCGATTGCTCCAAAGTGCTGGGTTGGTGGGAAACTGTTCGATCGCCTCGCTCCAAAATGCCTCCGCTTCGATAAAATTGCCGTTATTGGCAGCTTGCAGCGCTTGGTTACTCAGTTGTTCTAACTCGGCCAGTTGCGTTCGCGTAATCGGGGTGGGGGTCATCGATGAAGGAGTCGCTTGTGCTGAGTTGGGAACCGCACCGAACCAGGAGAGAAAAGAGAGCAAAAGCGTACTCAGCCAAGCCAAAAGGAAACTCATATGAATGTTGCGAGGAATAAAATTGCCAGATTGCGCGAATATTTGTTTAGCTTAACGTCAAATTTGACATCCAGTCCTGGGAAGTTGCTTCGATCGAAATATCCCCCATCGGGCAGTATCAGACATATTCTGACGAGAAAAGCCGCACGTTGATGAGCGAAATGGAATTATCTGAATTGATATAAAAACTCGATCGCATTCTTCTGAGAAAATTTGAATGCGATCGACAATTTGGATGTGACTCAATTAGGCGTAGCGATCGATGATGTCCCGTCATCGATCGATTGTTAATAGTTCCGAATTGCCACGACCCCATAGGCTTCCGGCGAGAGGTACTGCCGCGCCGCCTGTTGCAAATCCTCCGCATTCAGACTGCGAATCTCTGCCGGGTAATTGAGGGCCATTTGAAGATCCCCCACCATGGCATTGAAATAACCGTACAATCCCGCCCGATCGCTCGGGGTTTCGTTCCCCAGAATAAACCGATTGGCGATTTGAGTGCGAATGCGATCGATTTCCGACTCCAGCACCGGTTCTGCGTGCAATTGGCGAATGCAATCGACGATCGCCGCTTCCACTTCTTCGATATTTTCCTGGGGTAACTGCACGGAAATATGAAAGACTCCCTGCAACCGATTGCTCATATTCCCGGCACTAATACTCGAAACCAACCCCCGTTCTTCGCGCAACTGGCGTACCAGCCGTCCGGTGCGTCCCCGACCGATAATTGTCGCCAGAACGTCTAGAGCGTAGGTGTTTTCCATCTCTACCATTCCCGGAACCCGCCACATCAGCGCCAGTCGCGCTTGTTGCAAACTCTCGTCGGTGTAGTCCCGACGAACGATCGTCTCAAAAGCCGGTTCGGGTTGGGGGGTTTGGAAACTGGGGAACTGGGAGTGAGTCGAAGAAAAGCGATCGCCTAACGCTTGTTGGTATCCGCCGACGACGGTTTCGATCAGTTCTTCGACCGGTAAATTCCCGACAGCGACGGCAGTCGTCGAAGCGGGTTGATACCAAGTGCCGTGAAAATGACGCATCTGCTGCGGCGTGAGGGATTCGATGACATCGGTGGTACCGAGTACCGGACGGCGATAGGGCAGGCGATCGAATGCGACTCTCATCGTTCGGAGAAAATTGCGGCGACGGGGGCTATCGGCCGAACGGCGAATTTCTTCGAGAACTACATCTCGCTCGCGATCGAATGCGGTTTCCTCTAGTTGCGGTGCGAGCACCACCTCCATCTGTAGCGGGGCCAAATCGGCGAAATCTCGAGGAGCGGTGGTGATGTAGTATTGGGTGTAATCCTGGGAGGTGGCGGCATTGGTGAGCGCCCCCCGTTCTTCGATCCGCCGCTCGAATTCGCCCATAGCGAGGTTGTTCGTCCCCTTGAACACCATATGTTCGAGGAAGTGGGCCATGCCGTTGATTCGATCGGGTTCGATCGCCGAGCCGACGTTCACCCACACGCTCAGGTTGACGGCTTCAACGGGAATTTGTTCGGCAATAACAGTAAAACCTTGGGGAAAATGCTGGATGGTTGGCTGATTTAAGGATGAAGCGAAAGCGAGAGATTCTAAAGTTAAAGTCATGCAAGCATCAGGTGAGCTAGGTGTCCGTGCAAGGAGTAGTGGGGCCCGGCGACTTCGGGGGCTTGGGAGGCTTCGGGGGCTTGGGAGGCTTCGGGGGCTTGGGAGGCTCTCGGGGGCTTGGGAGGCTTCGGGGGCTTGGGAGGCTTCGGAGGCAATATCCCCCTGTTTCTCCCGTTTCTCCCGTTTCTCCCGAAGCTCCCCCTGCTCCCGTTTCTCCCGAAGCTCTTTCAAATATTGGGCGATCGATTACACTTTTTTTGTTCGATTTACTATCTATAATAGGTTACGATAACTATTAAGTTATGTAAAAAAAATAATAATTTAATCTATGCCCCCCCATCACCCTCCTCACCGTCGCGCGCCCCGCGTTATCGCTATCGGGGCGGGAATTGGCGGTCTCACGGCGGCTGCATTGCTTGCCCGTCGCGGCTATCGCGTTTTGGCGGTCGATCGGGCGATCGTCCCCGGTGGTTGCGCGTCCACCTTTTCCCGACGCGGGTTTACCTTCGATGTCGGGGCAACTCAAGTGGCGGGTTTGGAACCGGGGGGCATCCATCATCGCATTTTCTCAGAATTAGAGATTGCCCTCCCCGAAAGTACGCCCTGCGACCCCGCTTGTGCTGTTTACCTTCCCGGCGAAACCGAACCCATTAGCGTCTGGCGCGATCCGCAGAAGTGGCAAGCGGAACGCCAGCGACAGTTTCCCGGTAGCGAACCCTTCTGGCAGTTGATGGGCAAACTCTTTACCTACAGTTTTGCCTTTCAAGGACGCGATCCGGTACTGCCCCCCCGCAACCTCTGGGATTTGTGGCAACTCACCCAAGCGGTTCGTCCCGATACCCTCCTCACGGCCCCCTTTACGTTCTCGACGGTGGGGGATGCCCTGCGCTGGTTCGGGTTGGATGAAGATACCCGCCTGCGCACCTTCCTGGATTTGCAACTGAAACTCTATTCCCAGGTGACTGCGGAGGAAACGGCGCTGTTGTATGCGGCGACGGCGTTGGGCGTGTCCCAAGACCCCCAAGGATTGTATCACCTCCAAGGGAGTATGCAAGTGCTGAGCGATCGCCTGGTGGAAGCCCTCGAACGGGATGGCGGCGAACTCCACATGCGCCACAGCGTCGAAGCCATTGCCACTGACGGCAACCGGGTGACGGGGGTGACGGTGCGGGATTTGAAGACCGATCGCACCCGAACGGAACCGGCCGATTTGGTAGTTGCCAACGTCACGGTGCAGAATCTGGTGCAGTTACTCGGGGGGACGGATACCGAAGTTCTCCCCACCTCGATGCAGGGGTATCGCCGCCGAGTGGACAAACTCCCCAACCCGTCTGGGGCATTTGTGGTGTATTTGGGAGTTAAAGCCGAGGCGATTCCTGCCAACTGCGCCCCCCACCTGCAATTCCTCTACGATCCGTCGGGACCGATTGCCGAGAATAACTCCCTGTTCGTTTCCGTCAGCCATCCCGGTGACGGCCGCGCGCCGGAAGGGAAAGTCACGCTGATCGCCTCTTCTTTCACCGATACGCGCAAGTGGTGGTCTGGGGATTACGAAGCCCTCAAACAAGAGTATACCGAACAGGCGATCGCCCGATTGGCAGAGTATTTCCACCTCACCCCCGAGACGATCGTCCACGTCGAAGCCGCCACCCCCCGGACGTTCGAGCGATTTACCGGACGCGATCGCGGTGTCGTTGGCGGCATCGGACAGCGCGTCCCCACGTTTGGCCCCTTCGGGTTTGCCAACCGCACGCCGATGGAAAATCTCTGGCTGGTAGGCGATTCCACCCATCCGGGAGAGGGGACGGCTGGGGTGAGTTATTCGGCACTGACGGTGGTACGGCAGATTGAGGAGAAGTGCGGGCGTTAGAGGAATGAGGATGCTGGTGAAGGTGGGCTTCGGGAGCAGGGGAGGCTTCGGGGGCAAGGGGGGAAGACTTCGGGTCATTACACAATTGTCTGGTAGCGACAATGACAATGAAGTGCGATCGGACGAATCTTTTCTTTCATTCTCTCCCGAAGCTCCCGTTTCCCCCGAAGCCCCCGTTTCTCACCACCGCTAGAATTTTCAGTTTAATGCGTGCTTTCCCGTTCGGCTAACTTTTCCTGGGCGAATTGGCGTAATTGCTCGTCGGTGTCGTTGGCGGATCGATCGCGCAGGAGTTCGAAAATTTCCGGGCGATCGGGGTAGGATTTGAGAATGGCTTCCAGGGCAGTTCGTCGCGGGTTATATTGGAAGTCGTTGCTGCGATCGAAGGCATCGGTACGGGTAATTTGAGACAACAGTTCAAACATTCCCGGTTCGTCCTTCCACCCCCGCGCCAACTCCTGCACTGCGGCTTGTCGCACCGCCCAATTCTCATCGTTTTGAGCTTTATCTTTGAGGAGGGGAAGGGTATCTCTGTCGTCTTTCCACCCCCGCGCCAACTCCTGCACTGCCACTCGTCGCACCCACTCATTCTCATCGTTTTGAGCTTTATCTTTGAGCCAGGGAAGGGTATCGGGGTCATCTTTCCACCCCCGCGCTAACTCCTGCACCGCCACTTGTCGCACAACCGAATCCTCATCGTTTTGAGCTTTATCTTGGAGGATGGGGAGGGTATCGGGGTCATCTTTCCATCCCCGCGCTAACTCCTGCACCGCCACTAGTCGCACCCACTCATTCTCATCGTTTTGAGCTTTATCTTGGAGGATGGGAAGGGTATCGGGGTCATCTTTCCACCCCCGCGCTAACTCCTGCACTGCCGCTTGTCGCACATCCGAATCTTCATCGTTGCGAGCTTTATCTTTGAGCCAAGGCAGGGTATCGGGGTCATCTTTCCACCCCCGCGCTAACTCCTGCACTGCTGCTCGTCGCACATACTCATTCTCATCGTTGCGAGCCTTATCTTTGAGGATGGGGAGGGTATCGGGGTCATCTTTCCATCCCCGCGCTAACTCCTGTACTGCTGCTTGTCGCACCGCCCAATTCTCATCGTTTTGAGCCTTATCTTTGAGCCAGGGAAGGGTATCGGGGTCGTCTTTCCACCCCCGCGCTAACTCCTGCACTGCCGCTTGTCGCACATCCGAATCTTCATCGTTGCGAGCTTTATCTTTGAGCCAAGGCAGGGTATCGGGGTCGTCTTTCCAAACTTCAGCCAGGGTGGAAACTGCCTGGGTGCGAATCTCTCGAATGCGATCGTTATCTTCCCAATCCCAACTCGAACGAGGTCTATCGATAAGGACCCCATATCCTGTCAACTCTTCCAACCTGTTGCGAACCTTCCCATCAATTTCCCCAATTTCCCCCCGACTCTTCACCTCCCCCAAACACTCTGCCGCTAAAAAGACATTCACGAACTTCCCATCCTTCTGCCCCAGTAAATACTCAACCATCTCCCCCACAAACTTCCCATCCAGCATCCCCGCCATCAACCGCAGTACCTCGTGCCAACTCTCCTCTTGCCAGTGCTTGCCGAATACCTCCGTTTTCAAATCTTCCGGCTCGATACTGCGTTCCTTCTCGAACTGCCACACAAACGCCCAAGCACAGAAATACTCCAAAAACGTCCGATGCACGAACCCGAAATAGTCCTCGTTGTGTCCTCCTAATCGACAGAGGATAAAATCGCGCTGCCGCAGTTGCTCGATAATTAGCTTGGCAAATACCGTAGCTTGGTTCCCCACCACCCCCGTCAAACATTCCGCAATTGCCTCGCGCAATTCCTCTCGGGAGATAATATTCCCCTGCAACCCCTGTTCTCCCAACTGCATCCGATAAGCAATGGCGCGGCAAATTTTCTGTTTCAGCGCCTCGTCGAAAATATCGGGATCGAGTTTCTCGTGCGCTAACTTCACCTTCCCCTCCACATCCCACTTGTACAGCAACACCTTCGATGCCTCTTCGTAGAGTTTGGTGCGGTTGCGGGGTAACTCCTGATTTCGGTTGAGAATTGCCATCATCGTCAGCAGTAGGGGATTGGCAGTCAGTTCCCGAATTGCCCGCGACTGGGCGATCGCATTTTCCAATCGTTCTCGTTTTGCCGCTTTTTTGCGCCCATCTCGATAAGCTAAATCGTGCCAGCGTCGGATAAACTCTGCCACCTGTTCCGGGGTAAAATCCTGCAACATGACGTGGTGAAAGTTGGCACGTTTGAGGCGTTGCTGCTGGTAGCCGATGACGCGGGAGGTGACGAGGGTTTTGACGTTGGGGTAGTCCTGGGTAAAGTCGTGGATTTGGGCGACAACTTGGCTGCGACGGTTGGGATCGAATACTTCATCCAACCCGTCGAAGAGAACCATTCCCCGTCCCCGCTTCAGCTCGTCGTGGAGGATGCGTTTCGGCAAATGCCCGACCCAACCAGAACCGGATTCGATAAATTCGAGAAAATTGCTGCATTCCCCCTCTTCCTTGTTCTGAACGTACTTGCGCAACTCAATTAGCAGGGGAACGGGGGCGGAAACTCGTTCCTGGGGGGATAACTTCGCCCATTTCAGCGCCAGATATTTCAACAGCGTCGATTTCCCCGAACCCGGATCGCCGAGTACCACCAAGAAAGGATAGCGGGATTCATCGATAATCTCTAAAATCGATCGGGGGGACTGCTCCATATACGCCCGCTGATAGCGTTCCACCTCCGCCTCTGCCAGCGCTGCCGCCATCTCTCCCCGTTCTCGCAACCGCGCTTGCACGTCCTTGGGCAGTTCGTAATCCCCAGGTAAATATTCCTGACAAGTCCGCGCCATCTGCGCCACGAAAACATCCCGCACCGTCAGCCGCCTATCATCCTCACCGATGCCCGCCGAAAGGCTATCCAAATCCAAATCGTCGTATTGCTCCAGCAGTCCTTCGCGATAGGTTTCCAAGTCGAACTCTGCTGGAATGGGGGCATTGGTAATAGTGGCTTCTGCGATGCGTTCCAGGTTTTGAGAATCCAATACCGCCCGCAATTCTGCATCATCCCGGACGATTTCCCGCACCTTCTGCCGATACGCTTCCCCCAACCGCTGCCACTCGAACCCCGCAGGCAAATAGGGTAATGGCTTGCCGTAACAGGCTTCGGGGAACTTATCTCGCCACCATTTCGGCGTTCCCTTCAACTTCCATTCCGGCTTCCCCCCATACTTCACCTGCTGCCACCGCTCTGCCAACTTTGCCCCATCCACCTGCTGGCAGTCTGCCGAAAACGCCGTTCCCAACACCTGCCGCACTTCTTTATCCCGGACAAATGCTTTCAGGGGTTCGACAAAGGGCTTAATTTCCCGCTTCCCCAAACCCGCACCGACTAACTCCCCCGCAAACAGCGTCGCAAACTCTTCGAGCGCATCTTTCACCGCATTCTTCGCAAACGGCTTCTGCGCCAGGGCTTCAAACCCTTCAATACTGCCGATAAAAAAGTCCTTAACGTAATCTTCGAGCGCACCCTTCGCCAACTCCGAAACGATCGGTCCTGCCAACATCAAGGTCGTCGTTACAGGGTCTACCATCGCGCTTGCCTCGTTCTATGGGGTGTGTGAAAGCTTATAGCGGTTTTCCCAAAGATAGACACCGGAATCATGTAGGGGCGGGTTTAGCAGAAGATGTTGCCCTGACTGCGATCTCGGTTCAAAACCCGCCCTCGCCCAGTGGGGTCAACCTCAACGAAAATTGCTATAAGTTTGTAGTATAACGGATTGGTTTGAGAGAGGGAATTACGCGGTTGGTGACAAGACGATTCCCCTCAAACCCGAAAACCGATTAGTTCGATGACCCCAAAACTAAATTTCCCATCAAATATTTTTATCAAATCGCCATCGTTACAAAAATAAATGGGTGAGAATACTGTCAATAAGCAACGCAAAAACGGGGTTTCGTAGTATTATCAAAATATGAGTTTCAGGGATTCTCGTGTCTGGAATTAAATGAGCCTCTGAAACGCCTAAAATCTCGTTGCTTATTGACACCTTTATTGAAAATGTCGATTTTTCGATTCACAAATTTCGATCGAGGTTTGTTACAAAATACTAAAAATTATTGACACCGAAAATTAATTGTATAGCGTTTCACATTATCATAAGGTACAAAAAATGTAGGTTAGTAGTTTAGCAGTAGGGGCGGGTTTGTTTGGTCAACATTTGGAGACTTTGATGTTCAACCCAATTAAACCCGCCCCTACGCCCCTGACTGGAATCTATTATCAAAACCCGCCCTGGCTGGATGTATCTGAAAAACACGAGCACTGCTATCAATCCGTAAGAATTCAGGTTTCATTTCCAATCCTCCTGGAGTAACAATGGGTAGGGGCGGGTTTTGATTTGAAATTTTGGGTAAGTCTCTCAAGATATTGCTAAACCCGCCCTTACATCGTTTTTTCAAGTCAGGTTAATGGGTGACGATCGATTTTTCCCTTTTCCCGATCGCCTCAACATTCCAGATTCGATCGATATCTAAACGAAAATCGTTTAGGTCATCTCCATCGGGTGAGGGCGGGTTTTGAACCTAAATCGCAGTGAAGGCAGTAGGGGCGGGTTTGTTTGGAAAACATTTGAAAGATTCGACCCCTAATCCAATTAAACCCGCCCTTACTACTAAACCACTAACCTACATGATTCCGGTGTCTATCTTTGTAAAAACCGCAATCAACGATTTGCAATCCCTTATTTCTGAAAATGCCATGCCAAATGGTCGTCGATAAAACTTTGAATGAAGAAATAGCTGTGGTCGTAGCCAGGATGGGTTCGCAGCCTCAGTTTTTGTCCGGCTTTTTGACAGGCTGCTTCAAAAAGATGCGGCTTTAATTGTTCCTCCAAAAACGAATCATCTAACCCTTGGTCGATGAGAATCGATCGATTTTGCTCCGGATGCCGTGCCTTTCCTACCAACACGCAAGCATCGTAATCCTGCCATCGATCGGGTGCATCCCCCAAATAAGCCCGAAACGCCTTTTTCCCCCAAGGCACTTGAGAAGGGGCGACAATTGGCGAGAAGCAAGAACAGGAAATAAAGGTTTGCGGGTATTTAAAGTACAAGGTGAGCGCCCCGTGACCCCCCATCGAATGACCGCAGATAGATCGACGGGCTAGATCTAGAGGAAATCGACTCTCCACCAGGGGCAACAATTCCTGGATGATATAGCTTTCCATCTGGAAATGTTTCGCCCACGGTTCTTGCGTCGCATCCAAATAAAAGCCCGCCCCCTGTCCGAGGTCGTATGCCTCATCATCGGGTACGCCTTCCCCGCGCGGCGATGTATCCGGTGCGAGAATCGCCACGCCCAGTTCGCTGGCTTTTTGATAAGCCCCCGCCTTGGTGGTAAAGTTCTCCTCCGTACAGGTCAGACCCGAGAGGAACAGCAGGTAAGGCACTGTCTCGTCCTCGGCTTGGGGCGGTAAAAACAGCGAAAACTTCATCGGTGTACGAGTCGCGTTGCTGTCGTGGGTGTAGTATCCCACCGTGCCGCCATGACACCGATATTCTTTGTCCGGTTGCATCATTTGAGTGCCGCTATTTTTGAATTATCGAAAACTCTGGAAAAGAGGG
>JAXHUC010000063.1:0-36626 GCA_034189805.1 Cyanobacteriota bacterium | reverse complement strand
TCCGACTGCTTTTCTTTGAGCTCGGGCGGCATACCTGTTGATGCTGATTGTGCGTCGAGCCGCAACAGGGACTCGTTTAGCTTCGGCTCAAGTCGAACGACTTCGCAGTGCGTTGATTAAAAGCTGCATTTTGTCCTTTTGCAGGGGAAATTTGCTCCATCGCACAGCGATTGCGTGAACCTTTTGCTCTCCCACTGGGCTAATTCCTTCCCGGCTATAGGTAGGGTGTCTCTCATTTCTTCACCCACGGGGTTTTTGAGCGAGCGCACTGAGTATTTTTTCTCATCCCACCCACTCACGGGTCATTCCCATGGCGAGCGTCCCCCGAGACCGACCCACGAGCACACCTTACCCACCCGCTCGTGAATAATCCAGGCTAAACAACCTTCAATGGGGGAGTCCGTGCAGATTATCTGACTTCCCCTTCTTCTTTCAACTTTGTGAATTGGCTCAAAAACCATTGGTGAAAAGTTTCACTCGTTTATCAAGTCCCAAATTTAGTGCGTTCGAGCAGTAAGTTGTTATGCATCTAGACTTTTTCCAACGACAGACCAACACTCCACATCTCACACCATTCCCCGTTCCCCATTCCTGACAAATATAGGTTGTTTACAATCGGGTAATTCCCGATCGTTACGGTAACGAAACTTCAAGGGTTCAGCGATTGCCAGCTTCCCCAGCCTCCCCCGCGATTGCCAGCTCAAATCCACCTGCAAGTTAAAAACAATTCCTTGTCAGGTTCCCCGTGCCCCAAGACACAAGCAGCACACAAGCTTAACTTGTCACCAATACTCAAAAACTAAATCGAGTGCGAATCGTCCCAATCCATAATGAAGAGCGATCCTCATCGTGCTCGGGCTGAGTAATCAGAAATAGCCCTGGCGTAACTTGGATATCGTCGTCCACCTGCCAGCGATAAAATGCTTCGATGTGGACAGAGGTTGCCGAATCGAGATCCGGGGCGATCGGAGGAATACCGATAACGATGCCGAGGATGTTGTCTTCCGCGATCGCATCGGGCAGTGCCAGCGTCACCGCACCGTTGAGAATCGTTTCCGTCTCGTCGCGATTTCCCGGTTCGTAGGCTTGAGTATAGCCGAACCAGCCCCCCACCTCCAAATTATCGACGGCAGCCCAGTTGACTTGGAAGCCCCAATTATCGGCGAAGGTTGCCTCTTCTCCAAAAGGCTGGCTGGCATTCAAACTGCCCGTGGTTCCCATCAAATCGACATCCCCCGCTTGGGCGAAGTTGCGGGCGTAGGTAACGGCAAGGGCTAAGTTTTCTGCGGGTTCGACAACGGCTTGGGCGATCGCGCTGTAAGATCCGTTAAATAATCCCTGTCCCCCCTCCGGAGAAGCCGCTTCGTTACCGCCAGCAACGTACCCGAGATTGAGTTCGAGCCAGTCTTTGGGTTGGTAGCGGATACCCGCCCCAGTTCCCCCCGGTCCGCGAAACGTCCCCGGATCGCGCCTTCCGAAGCGAGACACCGCCCCCCGTCCGCTACTGGAGAGGGGACTGAGGGTGGTGGCAATATCGTTAACGCTCATGCCGTTCACCCCCAGCATTGCTCGAACTTCCTCCGTCACGGGAAATTCGTAGGTGACTTCGATTCCGAACTCGCCATCGCTTTCCCCGTCCGTCCCCAAGCGACTCATGGCCGTTTCGGTAATTCGATCGAGACGACCGAGATTTCGACTTTGCAAGCGGGTTTGCAGAATATCTCGTCCCGTCAGACTCGTCGTCAGGTTGAGGCGAGCGCGATATCCGCTAAATACCTGGGTATCGTCGTCTCCCCCGAGGTTGTCGTCGCCAAAGCTATCGGCCACTTGAAACAAAACTTCGCCATTGAGTTTGGTGGTGGTGGAAAATTCTCGTTCGAGAATACTATTCAAGCTTGCCACCCGATCGCCGAAGCGTTCTAACTCCACGGCAAAATCGGTTTGCAATCGCTCGAGAACCTCTAGTTCCTCTGGGGTGAGGGGAGCGTTGGAGAGTTCCCAGCGCAATTGACCGAAGCAGGCATTCAACGCGATAGCATATTCGTAGCGGGTGAGGGCGCGCCGCCCGATTTCGAGGTGTTCGATGTCTCCAGACACGCAACCGTAGCGCTCGATGAGTTGTTGCAGGGCTTGGTACGCCCAATCGGTTGGTTGAATGTTGGAGAGTCGATCGACTTTTGGCAGTTGGACCCGAGATTGAGGTTGCGGGTGGAATGGGCGAGCGGTTGCTGGAAGGAGAACGGTCTGGGCAACGGTCTGGGCAATACTCAAACGAATAATCGAACGGGCAAGATGGCGGGAAATGAGACTTTTTCTACAACGGTAATGGCTAGAGGCGGGATCGGTTCGCTTGAAAACGTAAGTCATGTAAATCTGAAGACACAGTAACCCGTACGGCGCACGCAAGTAGCTTGAGTATCTCTTTATATACCGTTTGCGATGTTCGATCGAAAGAAGCCCGACGAGTACGGAAGCTTTTTTAATGAATGCGCTCAACCTTTGGAGTTTAGACAAATTGAACGGCTCGAATCGTCAAACCCTTATCCTGAAAGGATTTGAGAGTTTCAAAATCGAGTTTGAGATCGAAAACCCAAAACGCTTACCCCGTCAGGATTGTAGCCTTCTCGATCGAGATTTTGTCTAAACTCCAGTCAACCTCAATGGCGATCGAATATCCGTCTCGAACGCGAGGTCGAGCGTCGTTTTCTCGGGTTGGTGTTTCCTTGGCTCGCTCCAGTCGAGAGCATGATTTACGAGGGGTTCGAGCCAGCGATCCAAATTTAACTGGCCAAAACTTGAGGCGTTTGGGTCGCTTCCGATAACTTTCGCTGCCAAATCAATTGGGAAATTTCCGCTTGAATGCAGGGTAGGGCTTCTAAATTCAAGGTCGTCGGGACTGGGTGTGAAGCTGAATTTCCGGTTTTGAGGCGATCGAGAACGGCTTCGATTAAGTTTTGTGGCGTTACGAGGTCGGGATGAATGGATTTGAGCCATCCCAAGGTTTCCAGCCGCTGCGCTCGAATCAGTTGTTCGCGGACGGGGTGAACGCGGGGAACGACGACAGCCGGTTTGTTCAGGGATAAAATCTCGGAAATGGTGTTGTAACCCCCCATGGAAACAACGACATCTGCCGCAGCCATTTCACTCATCAGATCGTCGCTGAATTCTTGCATGATGATGCGAGGATCGTTTTGCGCCCGCGCAAAAAACTGTTGCCGCTGTCGGGCCGGCATTTCCGGTCCGCAAATAATCAGACTGCGGACGGCTCGATCTTTTGGCAGCAACGCGAGTCCGCTGAGGTAGTTGTCGATGAGTCGTTCCCCATCTTCCCCCCCGCCGGGAGTGACGAGTACCAGCTTTTCTTCGGGTTTGATGTTTAATTGTTGACGCATGGCTTGTCGCGAGGTGCGTCCGTTTTTTTTGCGAATGTAGCCGCAGAAGCACACTTTGCGGGTAATACTCGGGGAGAATTGATACTCTCGAACTAAGTCGAAGACTTCGGGAGAACCGACGGCTAAAATGCGATCGTAAAATAGTTCGAGAGCGACATAATAACCGTACTGTTTCCAGTCGGAGATCGTCTTTTCCGGTGCATCGAGAATATCCCGAAGCATGAGAATAATTTTAGTTTTGGGTAAAAATGCCTTGAGGTGATTGAGGGTAGGTTTGAGTTCGTTTTTTAACCCATAGGGCTTTTTATCCACCAGAAATAAGTCGGGCTGAAAATTTACCGCAGCCATGTGTATGAGTTGCGATCGCAATTTCACGGTTTCATCGATGGACGTACCCAGAAACTTCGCTGCGAGATTGCCATCTCGATCTCGACCCAAACAGGGCAGCTTAATATAGTCTAATCCTTGAGGGAGCCGAAAGGAATGAATGACGGGAGAGCCAGAAATAAAGAGTATTGAAATTTGGGGTATCGTTTCGATTAAATGCTCGCAAACTGCTAACATTCTCCGGAGATTGCCCAAGCCAAATGCATCGTGAGAGTAAACCAGCAGTTTCATCTCGATCGATCCTTGTTGTGTCTTTTCTTATGCTTCTATCTTGCTCCTCTTTCGTAAGGTTCGAGTTAAGCTTGAGTGATAGAAGATGAAGTCTAGATGAGAGATTTCTAATGTGCGAAAAATTGGCAACTACGTCTCAGGTTTATTCTTAAAAGCCTTGTCGAGAGTGAATTACAGAGAATGCTCGCCCAAAAAACAGATCGAAA
Organism: Cyanobacteriota bacterium; assembly: GCA_034189805.1. Taxonomy (GTDB): domain Bacteria; phylum Cyanobacteriota; class Cyanobacteriia; order Cyanobacteriales; family Geitlerinemataceae; genus Zarconia. The sequence continues at coordinate 32,410 of JAXHUC010000063.1, read as the reverse complement.
AGAAGAAGACGAAGAGCTGGGTTTGAGGGGTTGAGAGTTTGTTACGAATTCAAGTGTAAATTGCAGATCTTGAATTTTCAGCTAATAATGCTTGAAGTCAGTTGCATGTAAATCCTATATAGGAATGTATTTATTGTTTTACACCTTAAATAAGAAATATATATATATCAAAAAATAAGAAAAAAAGGTGTAAAATGACAAATATTAAAACTTTCTATCGTCTTTATGTATCTGAAGTCTCAACAGCACGATATAAATCGAAATGCGATCTAAAGTTGATTAGCAATTTTTCCGATTACAGTCCAAATCAAAGGTTGTAGCTAGAGGAAAATAAGATGATGTGCTCGATTAACGTTGTTGCTGGTAATTCAGATTAATATTTTTATGTTGAAGTTTTCCTTTCCAGTTTTTTGTTGACAAGATTGACCCATTTTTTTATCCACCCAATGTTGTGTCAATGAGGCAAAACATCGGATGGATATATATACGGGAAAAATTGTCATTTTAGATCGAAGTTATCGATCCACAGTATAGAGATATCTCAAACTTAAACTTTTCTATCTTAACTGGAATTAAATTGACTCTCAATCGCGAACGATCGATTAAGGATGAACGACTTCCATTTTGATGGGATAGGTTGGACGATCGACTAATTCAGGACTATTTTGCGTACATTGACGGACGCTAGTAAGGAGATTGTTAAACCGAAACGGCTTGGTTAACAGTACGTCTGTCACATCTGAAAACTCAGCAATTTTTTCTCGAGCATCATCTCGCGCGGTGATGACAATAACGGCAACGGAATTGTGGTGCTCGCGCAGTCGTTTCAAAACTTCCCAACCATCGAGTACGGGCAAACCGATATCGAGAATCAACAGTGAAAAGTCTTCGCGATCGAGAAGTTGAAGTGCTTGGGCACCATCGGTGGCAAGAGTAGAATGATATCCATTTTTCTGTAACCCTTTTTTCAAGAATGCAGCAATGCGGGATTCGTCCTCAGCAATTAGAATTGGCCTCATCGAAAAAATCCTAAAACCTTGATATGCGTAAGTCCTATAAACGTAAAAACTGGCTCGATCGAATTGAGAGAATTCATCGCGACAAGTGTCAACAAGCTTGCTGTCAACAACTTCACACCAAACGATCGACCAGATTTTGCCATAATTTGCCCCGATTGTTAATTCGCCAATCGGGCTACTTCCTGTCATCGACAACGATCGCCAAGAGGCGGATTAGATACACTGTAACCGAGCCTTACTCACAAATGTAGCTACAGCTTGTGAACTTCCGATGAAACTTAGATGAGAACCTTCTCACGATCTTGCGTCCGAACCACCTTGGGCCAACGTCTTACAGCCGCAACCGATAGCCCATACCGCGTACGGTTTCGATTAACTCGCGTCCTAACTTCTTGCGCAAATATCCCACGTAAACATCGACGATATTCGAGCCGGGGTCGTAATCGTAGCCCCAAACCCGGTTGAGGAGTTGTTCGCGGCTCATCACCTGTCCTTTATGACGGGTAAAGGTTTCGAGCAACAAAAATTCGCGGGCGGGTAACTCCACTTCGCGAGCGTCTACCCGAACCTGGCGAGTGCGCAAATCCAGGTGCAAGCTCCCCACCTCCAGGTGCATTTCTTGTTGGACGGTGGTCGTTTGATGGCCTGCCAAGCGCAAGCGAATTCGGGCGAGCAGTTCGTCAAAATGAAAGGGTTTGGTGACGTAATCATCAGCTCCTCCCTCTAAGCCGGTAATCTTGTCGTGGAGGTCGTCTCGGGCGGTCAAAATAATGATGGGAAGCGTAACCCCTTGACCTCGCAATTCTTCAAGCAGTTCGAGTCCATCGCGATCGGGCAACCCCAAGTCGAGCAGCAATAAATCGAATCGATCGTTTAAGGTTAAGTTCATCGCGGTTTGAGCGTCGGCAGCAATTTCGGTTGAAAATCCATTCGCGCGCAAACCTTTGTGAATAAAAGAAGCAATACGCGGTTCGTCTTCAGCGATTAAAATTCGGGTCATCACTCACTCATCCAACTTAGTCTGGAACTATCTAGGCTCGATCGTTCTCGTATCGGTTTAGACTTGAGTGTTGTCTGACTGACGATTTGTGAGTCCCGTTGTCAAAAACGCGAAACCCACATGTACCTACTTGAAAATCGGGTAAAAAGTTTTCATACGATCGACCGTGAGAATCTCATCATAGCTGGGTATTCGTAGAGGTCTCAAACGGCAACACCAGGATGAAAGTCGAACCGACCCCTAACTGGGCTTGCAATTCGACCCGACCGCCGTGAGCCATAGCGATCGCCCGCACGATCGATAGTCCCAACCCCGATCCTTCCGAGCGCCTCCGACCGCGTTTCGCCCGTGCGAAACGCTCGAAAATGCGCCCTTGGTCTTCTGAGGAAATTCCTTCTCCGGTATCGCGTACCCACAAGCGAACCTCACTGCTATTGAGACTCGAACCCAAGGCGATCGTATCAGATTCTTCCGTGTAATGGGTGGCATTTTCGGCAAGATTGAGTACCGCTTGGGTCAGGCGCTGGCGATCGGCCCAAATTTGGCATTGAACGACGCGATCGAGTACCCAGTTCCGGGTTGCTAGACCCCTTACCTTGGCAAAAAGTTCCTCGCTTAAACTGGCAACGTTAACATTTTCCCGCGCCAGAAAATCGTGACGTTCGGCTTTGGTCAACAGGATTAAATCTTCCACCAACCGACTCATGCGATCGAGTTCGTCGAGAACCAGTTCCACGGTTTCTTCGCGTTCGTCTCGATCGTCTCCCATCAGTTCCAAGTGACCTTGAATAATGGTAATTGGCGTTCGCAGTTCGTGACTGGCATCGTTAATAAACGTTCGTTGGCTGGCAAAGGCATTTTGCAGTCGATCCATCATCGCGTTAAACGTCATCGCCAACTCTAGCATTTCCCCAGAACCACGCACGGGGATGCGTTGACTGAGGTCGGTTTCGCTAATCGATCGTGCCGCACTCGCAATCCATCGAATCGGGGCCAACACTTTACCCGAGGCAAACCACGCCAGCAGCAGCGCCAGAAACGAAACGCTCGCAAGAACTTTCACGAAAACCAAGATCGATCCCAAAGCTTCTTGACGTTCCCCAGCAGTCGTATGGGCAATAATCAAAAGACCTCGTATTTCTCTAGCTTGACCGACTCGCACAAGTTTGACGCGGTAAAGAATATCGCCAATTTGAGGATCGTCCGTGGGTTCCTTGCCGCTGACCGCACTCTGGGCCGCCACTAACTGCCGAATCAAAGGAGAATTGCTTTTGAGAACTTTCGGGAGGGCTGCCGGACTCGATCGATAGAAGTTTCCGTTCGCAATGGCAATCAGATATGTATCGTCTTCGGGAAGTTGCTGGTAGAAAAAGTCGGAAAATAACGTCTGTAATTCCTGCTCGCTGACATTTTCTCGTTGCGGAAACTTACGAGCGTCTTTTAGGCGTTGGAACGCCTGGACTTCCGATTCTAAATCCTTTTTCACTCTGGCATCGACTTCTGCAAACACGAGCTGCCAGGCGATCGGCATCGAAATCCCCAGCAAAAATGCCATCAGTAGAGCGTACCATGCTAAAAGCGACGCTCGTGCTTCCCAAAATAACCCCCGTTTGGTCAGCGACTCCATAAATTTCACCAAATTCTACCCAAGAAAGTTAACTCGCACTTAGGGTCATTATTCATTATTCATTATTCATTATTCATTGTCTTCCCTGCACCATTTCCGGATATGCTCTAGGATATGAGTTCAGTCATTCTGGTAACAGGCCCGGCTCGATCGGGTAAAAGCGAGTGGGCCGAAATCCTAGTCGCTCGATCGGGTTTATCGGCAATCTACATCGCCACGGCGCAACGGAACCCAGACGATCGCGATTGGCAAGAGCGCATCGAAGCCCACCGCAACCGACGACCCGCAAGTTGGCAAACCCTAGAAATTTCGATCGATGTGGCGACGACGATTCGTTCGGCCGATCCTGGGAGTTGCTTGCTCGTCGATTCCCTCGGCACTTGGATCGCCAACTTACTCGATCGCGATGCAACAGCTTGGGAAGCTCTCCAAACGGAGTTTCTTGAAAGTTTGACCCAAACCGCCGCGCGGGTGGTTTTAGTGGCAGAAGAAACCGGGTGGGGCGTGATTCCAGCCTATCCGATCGGACGCACGTTTCGCGATCGCCTCGGAACCTTGGTCCGTCGGGTCGGAGCGATCGCCCATCCCGTCTATTTGGTTGCCGGAGGACATGTCTTAAATTTGAGTGCCTTGGGTTCGCCGTTAGACAAGAAATAGGGGGATGGGGAGCTGGGGGAGGGAATGCAAAATGCAAAATCGCGCATTAAAAATGCTTTTGTCCTCATTCCCTTGTCTCCCTCATCTCTCTCATCCCTCTCATCTCCCTCTCCGCATCACCGCGTCACCGCGTCATCTCATCCCCCAGTCCCCGAAGCCCCATTCTCGGTTTCCCCTTCAAAGCAATCGCCAAGGTAGACGGTGAAGGTCGAACCTTTGCCGAGCTGGCTATCGACGGTAATGCGACCACCGAGCATTCGGCAGAAGTTTTGGCAAATAGCCAGACCCAAACCCATGCCGCCGTATTGTCTAGAAAGGGAACCATCTGCTTGGGTAAATGCTTCAAACAAGTACGATTGCTGTTGGGGATTGAGACCGATGCCCGTATCGCTCACCGCAAAGACCAGCTCTCGATCGTCGTTGCGCCACACCTTTAACGAGATCGTTCCTTCGTGGGTAAATTTAGTGGCGTTGCCGAGTAGGTTGAGCAAGATTTGTTGTACTTTGCGGTTGTCGGCTTGCATGGTTCCCAGATCGGGGGCGCAATCGACAATCAGGGTATTGCGATCGCGATCGACGATCGGTTGCATCGTCTTCACCACTTCATCGACCAATGGAGACACATCAAAGGTTTGGATCGACAGTTGCATGGTTCCGGCTTCGATTTTGGAGATATCGAGAATATCTTCAATCAGTGCGAGTAGGTGCCGACCCGCTCGATTGATGGTTTGCAAATCCCGCACTTCATCTCCCCCCAAAGCAGACACCTCATCTTGCAGCAAGTCACTGTAGCCGATAATCGCATTTAGGGGAGTGCGTAATTCGTGGCTCATATTTGCCAAAAACTGATTCTTCGCTCGATTAGCGGCTTCAGAGACTTCTTTGGCGGCTTCTAATTCCCGGCCGCGCGTTTCGAGTTGCCGACTGCGAACCTCTAAGCTTTTGAGTAGGGAGTTGACCTGTTGTGCCATGGTGTTGAGGGCGGCCGAAAGTACGCCAATTTCATCCCCGGAGACGATGGGCGATCGGGTGGTAAAATCACCGCTGGCAAGCAGTTGGGCTTTTTGGCGCAATAAGCTCAGGGCTTGGGTAATCCGAAAAACGACGACCAGGGCGACGGGCATAATCAACAAACTCGTCACCAGCACCGCCAGCAACCAAGATTGGGTTCTTTTAACCGCATCGATGGTTTGTTTGGCTTCTTGTTTGGTAATGCTATCAGCGGTAGGTTGGGAAGGCAAAGAGCGCATCACCAGTTCCATCGATCGCTCGAGTTGGTTGGCCGCACTCCATCCGACTCCAGTGGCGATCGCGGCCAAACTCGCTAAGGCAACGAACAGTCCCATCAAACTCAAGCGCACTTCCCCTAAGAATCCTTTCGGGGAGATGCCGACCGCCCAAGGATAGGTTTTAAGAAAGGGATCGGGAGCAATCGAACGCGGCGATCGCCAAATTTCCTCAATTTGCCCGTCGGCCCGCACGCGACCGATGCGAGAGGTTCTCCAGGTATGACTGGTGCGACAATCGAGTTTGGCTCTCCCCCCCGGCGTTTGCCAATCGAGATGGCATAGGCTGGCTCGGACTTTTTCGCGATCGAGGGTTCCGGCTTTCTCGACGGCTTTTTTCCACAGGTAAACGTTGCTGTAGGCCGTGGCGATCGCATCTCCGGTGGCTCGTTCCGCACCGTATCTAGCTTGGTAGGCGGCGACAAACTCTCGGTTTTGGGGCGTGTCGAGGGTCTGAAAATAACTGCTGGCAACGAAGTGACCGGCAACGCGATCCGCGCCGATGTGTTGAATCTGGTCTTCGCTCAGTCGAAAGGACATCACCGAAACCGAACGCGCCATTTCTTCAAGGGTCGATAAACGATTGAAAAACGCCTGATTGCTCTGGCCGGCTAGAGCATTTAAAATCGCATCGGGTTGTGTTTCCCGTATGTGAGACATTGCCCCCTCAAGATCGATCGAAGTCCAGGGAATATAGGCTTCCCCCACCCATTCAACCCCTCGCACCGCAAGCTGAGCTTGAATCGTGCGATTGATGCTGCGGGCGAAAATTCCCTCGGCCCCAATGGCGAAAAACTTGCGCTTACCGCGATCGAGCAAATATTCGATCGCCGGAATAATTCGTTGGTTGGCGGTTGCTCCGGTGTAGATAATACTTTTGGAGCGCTCGAAACCTTCATAAGCTAGCGGGTAAAACAAGAGGGCGTTCGAGCGCTCGAACTGCGGCAGTACCGCTTTGCGACTCGAACTCGTCCAGCAGCCAAAAACGACCGCCACTTGATGTTGGTGGAGGAGTTTTCGAGCTTTGCGCGCGAAGGTTTGCAAATCGCTCGCGCCATCTTCAATTTCCGGTTGCAGCGGTCGTCCGAGTACGCCTCCTGCGGCATTGATTTCTTCGATGGCTAAGAGCGCGCCATCTCGGGCCGCCAATTGCCCGAGCGCCATCGTTCCGCTCAGGGAGTGCAAAATACCTACTTTTATCGGAGAATTCAGGCGAAGGGCTTCGGGTAAGGATGAGCTGCGGCTGAAAGACATAAGCAGTTGAATATCGGGTTTGGGCGTTTTCACGCTTGCTTGTGGGTCTTGTGTTTTAGCTCGATTCAACCCCAAGGGTTCGAGGGTTACAACCCAGGTTAACCATTGATTTGTCGAGTGCAAATATATTCTGAAAAGTTTTTCCTCCACTCTACCCTGGTAGTCTGAAATTATTTGGATATTTTCTGCGCGATCGATGGATTCTAGAACTGCCTACAATTTTTTAATCGACCAAGGGACCGCTCTGGTGAGCCAACGCAATCCCGATGCCTTGCTGACCTTGCTCGAACGGGGTCAACCGCCTCTTCCCGGACAGATGACCTCGATCTTACTGGCACTCAAAACCCTCTACGAAGCGAAAAAAAATACCGCCGAACTCGATCGAGAACTCACCTTTGCCCTCCATTTATTAGCATTTGAAAGCTACAAGCTGCTAGAAGCGGGACGGAAAAATGGGGTTTTGTGGTCGCCGCTGTTAGTTGCCGATGTCAATCGCCTGGGAAAAGCCGTTGAAAGTATCTTTTCGGGGGAGTGGTTCGAGTAGGGGAACCTACACTATCGGCAGAGATAGATTGGCTGGCTCCCCCATTAAAATAGAAATATTTCCCCCAATATTTTATATTTTCTCCGGAGGCTGCTGTGAACTCAAACGGCTCCAAACTCCAATATGCAATCTCGAGTCTGAGCGCTTGGCTGATGCCCGTCGCGATCGTCTCCTTGTTGTTCGCCATCGGTTTGGGTTGGCTGGTGAAGTCGTTTTTAATCGTCATCGCCCTGCTGTTGCTCACCCCTTTTATTCTGGCGCTGGGACTGCGGTGGTGGATCGGTCGCAATCTCGTCCAGGAACCCTGTCCCGTCTGCGAGTACCAACTGGCTGGCTTAGCGAACAATCGGCTGCAATGCCCGAGTTGCGGTGAGGTTTTGGAAGTCCGCAACGGTCATTTCGAGCGATCGACTCCACCGGGAACGATCGATGTAGATGCTGTCGATGTTTCTGTCGTGCCGTTGAACGAGGCTCAAGAATAGGCTCTCCCTCCATCAGACGACATCTATTTGGTGACCGTTGAAGATCGATTTGAACTCCGCTGGGGTTTGACGATCGCGCCAGGTCTTTCTGGGGGAACGATGGGTTGGAAAGTTGGCGCGGCGATCGTTCTGCGCCGTCCGGGTCGCAATCCCCTTCATACCCACATCGCCGGGTTTTGTTTGCCCGCACCCAATCCACAACATTGCTACCCGAGCGTCTTGCCCGAAAACATCCAAAAAACTGACGTTCCCGTCGGTACGGAAATTTGGCAAGTTGAGGGGTGTCGGTAAAAAATCAGAAGAATTACTCGTTTGTCAAGCCCCAGATTGAATCCTCGCCTGACGTTATGATATCCCCAACATCTAGCCCAAAATCTAAGTTCTCTCCATCTTCCATCTTGGCGATCGCCCCGATGGCAATCTTTGCGAGTCCGGCATTGGCTCACAACGTCAAAACCGATGCCGATGTTGGAGCCACATTCCATATCGAACCCGACCACAATCCTCAAGCGGGAGACACCGCCAGGGCCTGGTTTGCCCTTACTCGTACTGGAGGTGAATTGATTCCCCTCGATTCGTGCGATTGCCAGTTAGCCGTTTACGATCGCACCGTCTCCGAAACCGAACCCGTCCTTACCCCTCCCCTGGTCGCCATTTCCGCCGAAGAGTTCCGAGATATTCCGGGTGCGGATATCGTGTTTCCCGAAGCGGGAGTCTACGATTTGGAAATTAGCGGTTCCCCGAAAGATGGAGCGGCATTTTCTCCCTTTTCTCTCTCCTACAGCGTCACCGTCAGTCCCGGTGCGAGTTCGGCCGCACCCGAATCCGAGACTGAATCCGAGGTGACATCGACCGCAACAGAAGCCACGTCCACTTCAGAATCTCCCCCACCCACTCCGGGTTCTCAAGGCTGGCTCGTTCCCGCCATTATTACAACCGTTGCGATCGCCGTTGGAGTCGGTTGGTTCGTCAAGCAACAAGCTAAATCTGAGGAAGGTTCGTAACTTCAGATCGGGATAAGACAGTTTACAGGGAACGGGGAACGGGGAGCTTCGGAGGAATTGGGAGACAAGGGGACAAGAGGACAAGGGAGATGGGAGAACGCGGTGACGCGGTGAGGGAGACAAGAGAGACAAAGGAGAATGCGCGCATTTTGCATTTTTAATTTTGCATTCACTCTCTCCCGAAGCCCCCCAAGCCCCCCAAGCTCCCCCAGCTTACCTTCACCAGTATCCTAATATTCCTGGCTATGGCTCTAATTGCGCCAGTTTGCGGCTGCTCGATCGAGAACGTAAGCCGATACGTTGCGAATCTCGGCATCGCTGAGACGATCGCCGTAAGCGGACATATTATTTTTACCGTAGCGAACTAAATTAGCGATCGAGTCAATTGAGTCTAAACCGTTGCGTTTGAGGGCTTTTCGTTTCAGAGTTTTCCCCCGACGAATGATATTCCCCCCTCTGGCATGGCAGCCAGCGCATTCAAGGGAAAAAATTTGTTCTCCTTTCCCCAAATCGATTACTCCCTCGGTCGCTACATCTGCTGCTAGGGCTGGAGTTGCACTCCAAATCCAAAAAACGATCGAACAAACCAGAAGGAGCGATCGCCAGAATTTGTGGCTGTTTTTCCCGGCTCGATGGTGTTTTCGGGAAGCGATCGCCCTTTCCCCCCCAGTGATAAGATCCATAATAATGCGACAAAATATTAAGATTTGTTAGGAGATAAACCTTATGCCTCTTGAAGTTGGTGCAACTGCCCCTGACTTTAGCGTCAAAGATACCAACGGCAATACCGTTACCCTCTCAGAGTTTAAAGGAAAAACCGTCGTTCTCTACTTCTATCCTAAAGACGATACCCCCGGATGCACGAAGGAAGCTCAAGGTTTCCGGGATGCTCATACCGAGTATCAAGGCAAAGATATGGTCGTTCTCGGGGTGAGCATGGATGATGAAGCCTCTCACCAACAGTTTACCGAGAAGTACGGTTTGCCGTTCCAGCTTTTAGCCGATGTGGATGGAACCATTACCAATGCCTACGATGTTGCCGGTGGTGGCTACTCCAAGCGCGTCACCTATGTTATCGATAGCGAAGGCAAGATTTCTAAGGTTTACAACACGGTGAATACTAGCACCCACGCCCAAGATATTCTCGCGGAAGTTTCTTAAAAATCCGTTTGCTAGCGATGGATGTCGAGCGAAAAAGTTTGTTATAGAATTCCTCGACTCCATTGTTTTTTTATCGGAGAAAGTGTTGGTGGTGGGTATTCATCTTGTAGGCATTCAGCTATTAGCCGTCAGCCGTCAGCTTCAAACTCCTTTGAATATCTGACTATTGCGCTCATCGAAGCCATACAATGCTTCATTTAGGTGCAAAAATCATTAGGAATACTTATGGTGTTTGATTCAAAAGCTGAAAGCTGAAAGCTGAAAGCTGACGGCTGAATGCTTACGATTATCCTAGAAAGCGATCGCTTTGATTCAACGAATGCGCTCGTACATTTTCTTACGATAGCCGATCGCCGATGGCTGAGTACTGAATGCTTACTTTATCTTCCACCATCTGCTTTCAACATGAATCGTTCTAAGCTTGTGTTTGAGTGGTGAGTGTTACGAAAGAAAATAAATTTTATTCTGTATAAGTCTAGATATTAAATTGTATGGATACCGAGCAATTTCGACTCTTTTTCGATCGCTGTGTGGGAAGCTGGGTCACCGAACGTACTTATCATTATTTAAAGCGTGCTGAGGTCGAGCGATCGCATACAGAATTTGTCGTGCAACCGATTTCTGCCGACTTGAAGACCAAAGTTCTCGAAGATAATCTCTATTCCATTCCGGCCAATCTAGACGAGCTTCCCGGCTACCATCTTAAGTTTGAAACCGTATCCGATAAAGGCGAAGAAGTCTCGCAACAGCTCAATCTTCTCTTCGTACCAACGAAACAAAAAGAATCTATTCTGCACGGAGACTATTTGCGCGATCGCGCCTACGAAGAAGATCGTCCCATTATTTCGGCATTTCAGTTCGACCCAGAAACCCGAGAACTGTTGATGACCACCAACTATACCCATGTGGTGGCGGTCGATTCAATTACGATGGTCAATCCCGATTTGAGAATTCGCAAAATTCTCTCCTACGCTCGTCCTCCAGAAAACGAACCGCTAGAAAAAGTCGTTCTCGTTGGGTTCGGAGTCGAGCAAAAACAGTAAGTCGATCGAAACGCTCGATTTTTTGAAATGAGTATTTTTTATGGATAATCCACCTACATTTTGTGCGATCGAAACAGATTTTGCCGCTAAAATAACAATAAGCTAAAAAACGAGCTGGAAAGACGAACGCAGTTGTTTTCAAGTTTTGCTTTCCCTCGGTGCGGTCCTGCGATATTATTTTCGTTGTCAGAAAACTTAAAGCAATTGCGCTCGATGAATTGAACGATCGCCTAACGAGTATCGGCGCTTCAATCCGAAAAAATTCAGCATGAAAGGGGTGTGAACTTGACAATTTTGTGCATTACCAGGATTGACTATGAACATCCACCAATTTTTCACTCTATCTTTGGGGTGTTGGAGATCGCAACGTAGCGGTCACGATCCGGTTTCCAGGAAGTTTGACGAAATTTATTCGACCGCCAATATTACATTACTCGATGCCGAAAATCCCGAAGCTTTGGAACTGTGCGAGCAGTACGATATCGACCCGAGTCAGACCCTGTCTCCGTTATGCGTCGATTGGCATAACGAGTCGCGCGCAACTGTGACAGAAGATCGATTCGGTCGCTATATTGTCGTTCCCGTTCCCGATCCGTACAACATTAACGAAGGTTACTTATTGCGATCGCCTGGTTTTCCCGAAACCCTCGCCTCCGAAAGTCGTTACGAACTCGGCGAAGATGGGACTTTCGTCGAAACCGTTCACTATCGCTATGCCTGTGGAGAAAAGCGGATTTGGTTTGCTACGCCAAATTTGCGGCTGAAAGTCTCGATTATGCGGGCAAATGACGGGAACGGTTTGGCAACGCCATCGTTTTCGTCGGAGGTGCGCGATCCGACGGCGGTTCCGTCGAGATTCTTCGATCGGTCTGCGATTGCCGTGTAATATTGAAGCCGACAAAAGGTCGATCGGCGCAACAACCGATCGACCTTCTGTGGCAATCGACTCGTCCTATACAGTCACGAAATCTGTCGCATCGATCGCCCCGACATTCACCCCTTGCAAGGTAATCGACAATCCCCCAGCAGCAGTAATTTGAGTATCGTTGCCGACTTGGGCGATCGCCAATTGGTCAAATGTTAATCCCTCCTTCAGACCGATCGAATCCTGTCCGTCGGTGAAGTCGGTAATCGCATTCACTCCGTCGATGGCGCGGAAATCGAAGCGATCGTTCCCGTCGCCTCCGGTCAGCAGGTCGTTTCCTAAATCCCCACTCACCACGTCATTTCCCGCACCGCCAACGAGGGTATCATCATCCTTACCCCCCCACAAAAAGTCGTCGCCGTTACCTCCTTCAACCGAATCGTTACCGCGATTTCCCCACAACAGATCGTTGCCATCGCCGCCAGTGACGATATCGTTATCCCGTCCGGCTGCGGCGATATCGTCCCCAATCATTGCATCTAGGCGATCGTTTCCAGCATTACCAAACAGCAAATCGTTCCGGTTGGTTCCCAGAACGGTATCATCCCCACTGCGGGAGGTTGCCAGGGTTTGGGCGATGTAGTCGGCATAGGCGGCTACTCGGGTATCGGCGAGGTATTCCCCAAAACTGGTATTGTCGGCGTTGTCGATATCCGCATTGGAGACGAAACCGTAGGAGGCGACCCCGGCAATCCGGTTATCGATAAACGCCGGACCGCCCGAATCTCCGCCGGACGTGCCGATTTCCCGTTCGACTCCCAAATCGTTGATGCCGTACTCCACGCCGAAGGCATCGTTGGCAGGAGACCCGCTGTCGAAATCGAAAGCCAGTTGCAATCCAGGATCGATCGTCAAATCTCCCACCGGGGCATTCCGGAAGATATCCCCCAAAGCATCGTAGCGGTTTTGCCCGAAGCGCTTGACGGACTCGGTTTCGTTGGTGACTTCCCCAGCAACTCCCGTCCCGGCGACTCCATAGCCCACTCGGGTGAAGACTTGCCCGACTTCGTTGAATTCGGTATTGATTTCGTAGCGATCGGCTGCTTCCGGGGCGGGTTGGGCGAGTTTGACGATCGCAATGTCGTTGTCGTTATCCTCCCCAGCCGTCCAGTTGGGATGGACGAAAATCGCCTCGACGGGAACGGTAACGCGCCCGGTGGGGAGATCGAAGGAGATGCTATACTCGCCGGGATTGGGATTGAGATTGGCAGACTCGTCGGCGTTGTTGAAGCAGTGGGCGGCAGTGAGAATGTGACGATCGTCTCCTGCGAGTAACGCTCCGGTACAATTCCCTAGGGCACCGTTTAATTGAACAACTCCGGTAAACTGACTCGAATTGGCAATAAATGCGACATCGTTCGGGTCGTTGGAAGAGACAGATACGCGAGAACGAGTTTGGATGCTAGAGCTTGAAGTTTGCATAAATTCGGTTGGGTAATGTCTAGAAGGTGTGTAACACAATGAGAGTGCATAACTTTAACCTAACTCATCTAATTTATACACAAAAAATATTTTATTTCAGGATATAGTTGATAGTTTCTAACTCATTATTTTATTTTAGATTTTTCCGAAGAATTTACATAATTCAATACTGAGGAATTTACGGTCGTAAATACTCGTAGATTTTAATCTTGACGATCGAAAAATCCCAATGTTAACCTCAACAAAGGTGGATACTTGCTAGTGACTTCAGAAACATTGTGAAATCAGATCGCACGATATTAACAATTGGTCATTCCAATCTGGAAATCGAAGAATTTATTGAGGTTTTGAAATCTCATGGAGTAACGGCAATTGCTGACGTGCGATCGCATCCCTACAGCCGCTATCTTCCCCATTTTAATCGCTCCTCATTAGAAGCTGCTCTCAAGCAATCTCAAATTCGTTATGTCTTTCTCGGTCGAGAATTAGGCGCAAGACCCCAGGATTTGAGTTGCTACGTGCGGGGGAAAGCACTTTACGATCGCATTGCCAATACCGAGCTATTTCAACAGGGAATCGATCGTCTGTTGACAGGAATTAAAAAATATAGAGTCTGTTTGATGTGTTCGGAGAAAGACCCAATAACTTGTCACCGAACGATTTTAGTTTGCCAAAATTTAAAATATTTAAAACAAGAAAAAATATCGGTTGAGCATATCTTAGAATCTGGAATTATCGAATCTCACGACGAGCTAGAAGAACGATTACTGCACTTACAAAAACTCCATCCTCTCGAACTCGATAGTCGTCCCCAGCAACTCTCTTTATTTGCAACTCCTGAAGCAGAGGTAGCAACGTTACCCCGAAACCGAGAATCTTGTTTGCAACAAGCCTATCGCCAACAAGGTGACAAAATTGCTTACGTCGAGAAACCCCGTCCTCAACCCGATTTTCCAGAATAAATAAGTCTCATGAAATCCTCGATTCAACTCTTTACGATCGGCTTTACTAAAAAAACAGCGCAAACCTTTTTTGAAACTTTAATCGATTCCGGGGTGCGGCGCATCATCGATACTCGCCTCAATAACGTGTCTCAACTGGCAGGATTTGCCAAACGCAAAGACCTCGAATATTTTCTCAACCGCATTGGCAATATCGAATACTATCACCTTCTCGATCTCGCCCCCACCAAAGATATTTTAGACCGCTACAAAAAACAGGGTGGCGATTGGGATGCTTACGAAAAATCCTTTTTAGATCTGATGGAAAAACGCCAAATCGAGAATCAAGTGACTCCCGAACTACTCGATGGTGGCTGTCTGCTGTGTAGTGAAGCCAAACCGCATCACTGTCACCGTCGCCTGGTGGCAGAGTATCTCAATCAAAAATGGGGAAAAGTGAAAATATGTCATCTGTAACTCAGATTATTTGTCTAGCAAATTCCTGGAAACGAGGCGATCGATGCATTGCCGGAATCGAACCGCAAACAGGTCGGTGGATTCGTCCCGTTTCCGATCTCGAAGATGGTCGAGTCGGTGCTAATTTGCGACCGATCGACGGTTACGAACCTAAATTACTCGATATTTTGGAAATTCCCCTGGCAAGCGACGATCTCGATAATGGATGGACTTGCGAAGATCGTTTGATTTTACCCGGTGCCTGGCGCAAAGTCGGACGAGTTGCCCCCAAGGATTTACTCTCCTATTGCAGCGGCGATCGCAATATTTTGCACAATACGAAAAAGTACGTCGATCGTTCTTTTTTGCAGGCGCAACCCTTCGAGAAACGACGCACCCTGCAACTGGTACAAGCCATTTCTTTTTCCGTCCGAGGGATCGAACGGCGCGGCGGTGGCACGCAATGGAAAGGGACGATCGTCACTAATACCGGACAGCGTTTGCCCGAAGCGAGCATTACCGATCCGGTTCTGGCGGCAAAACTGCAATACGGCTATATTCCCCAGCTTCCCTGTTTGGTGACCATCAGTTTGAGCTTACCCCACCGACCGCAAAATTGGCAAAGCGGCGACCCCTGCTGGAAGCTGATGGTCGGGGTTATCGAACTTGCAGCCGAACCAGCCGAAGCGAAGACCTATCCGGTGGCTTCTCCCAGTTTTGCTTGGTAGGATTGCAGCGATTCGGATTGAGAATGGTGGAGGTAAGAGGAGAGCGCTCGTTCTTCTGGCTTGTCTTCACCTGATAGGTCAGTGGTTTCAACTCCCGCAACCACAGCCGGATTTTCCCATGCATTTTAGAAACGGTGCTGGTACTGTTGGCGAAGGGAAGAGATAAACATCTCTAATTTGCGAGAATTCCCCCGATCGCCTTGTAACTTATATAACAGGGTTGCCTGCTGTAAATCGGCAATTGAGGCTTCCATTTCCCCGGATAAAGAAAGAGCCATACCTCGATTGGCATAAAATTCGGGATTGTCCGGTTCGAGTTCGATGGCCCGATTGTAATCGGCGATCGCATCTCGATCGCACATTAACTGCAAGCGCACCGAACCCCGGCTGTTGTAGGCGATTGCCAGTTCCGGTTGCAAGTCGATGGCGCGATCGTAATAAGCGACTCCGCCGAGCAAATCCCCCAGTTGAATGCGTACTGCGCCTAGAACCAAGCAAGATAGGGCATCATCTGGAAATTCGATGGCGATTGGTTTCGATCGTCGATTTTCTGCAATGGGAACGGTACTTAAATCGTCTACAAAATCTCCCATGCAAGATTGCTTGCAATTGTGCCAATCTACTTCAAATGTCCCCATTTCAAGCTTTCCCATTTCAAGCTTTCCCATTTCACAACAACTCGTATTTGTAGAACCCATTCCAGAACCCATTCCAGAACCCATTTTGCTTTGAGAAAAGACAGTCATCGCATTCACCGTAAAAACGTTCGCTTCAAAAACAATTCCAAACTATTTCCAAACCATTTCCAAACCGTTCTCAACTTGAATTGCTCTGGTTGAATCGCTCTGGCACCCGATCCGTTCAAAATTTCTACTATTTCTACTAGTGCGGCGCGGCACAAATAAACGATCGGCTCTTAACCTGTGAAAGCCCTATATACTCTTCATTTTTCATTTTTCATTCTGCGTAGCAGCACTAGGCGAGAATGCCGGTCGGATCGGCCGTTCGGACGATCGTCTCCTCCACCTGTTCCAGGGTGAGGTCGGGGTTGGCACTCAACATCAAAGCGGCGACTCCGGAAACGTGGGGTGCGGCGAATGAAGTTCCACTGGCAAATCCGTAGCGATTGTTAGGAAGAGTCGATCGAACGCTCGCACCAGGGGCCACCACGTAATCGAGGTCTCGTCCGGCTTCATTAGAAAAGTTCGGCACGGTATCGTAAATATCGATCGCCCCGACGGCAATCCCGTATTGGTCTGCGCCTCGGGCCGGATAGGTCGGTTGCGAGTTCCCTTCGTTCCCCGATGCCATGACCACCAGCACCCCCCGTTCCGTCGCATATTGAATAGCCTCTTCAACATCGGTAAAGTATCCACCCCCCAAACTCAAGTTAATGACATCTGCCCCGTTGTCTGCGGCGTAGCGAATCCCCATCCCCACATCTGAGGGTTGACCCCCAAATGCCCCCAGAACCCGAATCGGCATAATCGTGGCATCCGGAGCAACACCCGTGACACCAAAACCGTTATCGGCTGCGGCAATGGTTCCTGCGACATGGGTTCCGTGTCCGTTAGAAAATAAGGATTCGTTCGGATCGCGATCGCCATCGACAAAATCCCAACCGCGCGTGTCGTCGATATATCCGTTACCATCGTCATCAATACCGTTACCAGCAATTTCGTCGGTATTATTCCAGATGTTGTCCGCTAAATCCGGGTGGGTATAATCGACTCCCGAATCGATAACGGCAACCACCACCCCTTCTCCGGTGTAGCCTTGCGCCCAAACTTCCGGCGCGTTCACTCGGTTAATTCCCCAAGGGGTGAAGAAAGAGTCGGCGATTTCGGGAAATGGGTTTGACTCTCCCACGACAGCCGCCACGGCAGCAGAGGCATCGATCGCCCCGTATCCAATTTGAGTGCTGTACAAATCGGGGGCTTGAGTGACTCCCGGCAGGAAGGCAATGAGTTCGTTCGTACCCAAAGCCGTTTCAAAAATCCCCATCCCCATCCCGAATCCGGCGAGGGTTAAAGTCGAGGTTGCGATCGTGTTGGGATCGGAAACGGCGATCGTATCTTCGGTGCTTTCGTAATCGGTAATTAGGGCAAAATCGCTGTCTCCGGCACTGGCATAATAGGAATCAAAGCGATCGCCCAACACGAAAAAGTCAGCCCCTGCGCCGCCAGTCAGGGTATCGATTTCTCCCGCACCCGCTTGAAAGTCCCATCTTTCCACCCCAATGAGAGTATCTCGACCTAAATCCCCCGACAGCCGATCGTTTCCGGTTCCACCCGCGAGGAAATCGTCGTCTCGACCTCCAAACATCTCATCGATGCCATCGCTGCCGTAGAGAAAGTCCGCACCCAAGTTGCCAAATAACACATCATTATCGAATCCCCCAGAAACGTAATCGCTATCGCGACCCGCTAAAATCGTGTCGTCGCCGCCGCTACCGAGCAGAAAATCCAAACCGGAGTTCCCAAAGATGAGATCTTGCTGGCTGCCTCCGTAAACAGCGTCGTCACCGGCGTATCCGACAATCGAATTATTGCCGAGTTCGCCATATAGGGTGTCGTCGAAGGGGGTTCCGAAAAGGTCAGCCATTGTGAGTCGATCCAGTGAGTTGCTTGGGTGGATTGAGATTGAGTGAAAGATGGGGTTCGATATCGGGTCGCACCAGAATAACTCTCGTATCCATCTCTACGTATTTCCGATCGGAGCTAACTTATGCACTTTTAGATGCACCTTCGGTACAACCGGGTCGGAAAATGGGTGAAAATGTTCGATTATCGCTTCAGGAGATGCACTACGAGCATGTTCGGGGAATGATTTGCAGAATGCTTATCGATCTTCAGATTCGGATTCTTCGGGTTTCTCTTCCTCTTCACCGTCTTCCGGGAGAATTTCCGCAAAGATTCCGGTCGCTCGCTCTAAGTTCGTCCTTAGATTCAATCCTAAATCTCGATCGGTAAAGAATGTCATCGTCGATAAATCGGTTTGCGCGTCATCGCTAAAGACGACGGAAACTTCAGCAAATTTATTGGGAGAGAATAGTGCTCAGAGGCTAATGAAAATCAAGCGAATTCTGCACGTACCAATGGTATTTTTTCTGGGAAGTGGATTTTTCTTGAGGTTGAGAAATTGTGTTGAGATCTAGAGGCAACCTCAAGAAAATAAATGTGGGAACTTTAGCTAAAATCATGAAGTGTTTCTCGGATACTGCTCGGTAATTGGGGATCGAAAAAGTCAAAGTAAAATGTCAAGGAATCCGAGCAAGCGTCACTCAATAGGAGCAGAGCGACTGGAAGTATCGAAGGAAAGAAGTATCGAAGGAGAGAACGTTTAGGTTAGGGCAATAAAATTTTGGATACTCAAATCGTTGGTTGTCTGCCCCGGTATGAATCCAATCAAGTCGTCGTTTTCAAAAATGCCGACACCAGAGCCATCGAGATTGAGATTGGCGACACTCACCGTATCGAGATTGCGAACGCCGATAAAGTCTTCAGTATTATTAAAGTCGGCAAGAATGGCAAAGTCACTATAGCCAAATCCGACATAAAAAGCATTATCTTCGCTCGCTAGTGCATAAGTATCGATACCGTCTCCGCCAATGAGTATGTCAACTTCACCCAGTCCCGGAGTTACCGAGAGCAAATCGACACCCACGATAAAGTCATCGCCGAGGTTGCCTAAAACCACGTCGTTGCCGCTACCGCCAGACAGCAGATCGTCACCTTGCCCGCCAAACAACGTATCGGCTCCTTCTCCTCCATCAAGAAAATCGATACCAGTATTGCCAAAGAGAACGTCGTTGCCAATGTTGCCGCTAATGAGATCGTCACCTAAGCCGGCAAAAATCATATCGTCGCCATCTTCTCCCGCGATAATATCGATGCCTTCATTGCCAAAAATTAGATCGTTACCGAAATATCCGAAAATTACGTCGTCTCCTTCTTGACCGATGAGTACGTCGTCTCCAGATAGACCGTCGATCGTATCATTTCCCGCCGACGCAAAGATATAGTCGTTTTCAAATCCGCCGATGAGATTGTCACTTAAAACTGTACCGAAAACCTCTGCCATGTTTTTTTCCTTACAATTAGAATAGGTAGATGTGGGTTGCAATTGATTGGAATTGGCTCAATCGCGACCTCCTGAAATATCATTAAATTAAAATAATCAAAAGTCAATTCATAATCTTCATCGATTGTATTAGAAGCTCAAAAGAGTAAATTTATGAAGTTCATATAATTAGTTCATAAAAGTCATATTGGCAGAAAAATACATAAAAAGAGATCGAAAGCTTGATAACTTAATAAGGATTAAACTGTTGAGAACCTATTTTTCCAGACGTAACGTAGAGTACAGAGATGATGATGAATCAGCCGATCGATTGCGAGCAATACATTAATTTGCTCGATCGCCTCGTTCGCGAGTACACAGGAGAGTCCCTCAGCGAGCTGGAGAAAGCCATTTTGCACGGCGTTCTCCACGGGATGACCTATAAAGAAATCAAACACCACTATCCGGTAGTACGAGGGTATACCGTGGGCTATCTCAGTCGGTACGTCGCCTATCAACTTTGGGCGAAACTCACTCAAGTCCTGCAAGAAGCTGGGATTTTACAACCCGACGAAAAAGTGAGAAGTAAAAACCTCTGGGATTGCGTGACTCGTGCTTTAGAAAACGAGCAACCTTGCGTTCTAGAAAGTACGACTCGAGTCGTTCGAGAACCCAATCCGATGGTGGGTCAAACCCTGCGGATGCGATATTTAATTACCGAACATTTAGTCGATGGCGAGTTTTCTCAGACGTTCCTTGCCGAAGATGAAGACGTACCCGATCGCCGATTAGTGGTCATCAAGCGCCTCAAAAGCAACTCCGCCGAAACCCTGAAACGATACGAACGGGAAGCCCAAGTCTTGCAAGGGTTGGGCAAACACGATCGCATCCCGGAATTATTCGCCTGTTTTATCGAAAGGGGAGATTTTTACCTCGTCCACGAATTTATCGAAGGAGAACCCCTGTCTCAAGAACTGATCGAAGGCAAACCTTGGGAAGAAAGCGATGCGATCGAGCTTTTTCGGAATATCTTGGAGATTTTGAGCTTCATACACCAGCAAAATATTATCCACCGCGACCTTCATCCCGACAACCTCATCCGCCGCGCTGCCGACAGGAAAATCGTCCCGATCGACTTTGGGGCCGTCAAAGAAATTCAAATTTCCCAGAACGAGAACACCGGACAAGCAACAACTGCCGTCACCCGTGGTGGCACGTCCAAATCCTACATCTCTCCCGAACAAGCCTACGGCATCCCCAACTTATGTAGCGATATCTACGCCGTGGGTCTGATTTGCATTCAGGCACTCACCGGAATTCCCCCGCAAAAGCTCAAAGTCAATCGCAAGACGGGGAATCTAAGCTGGCGCAAGTACGCCCAGGTTTCCCCAAAATTTGCCGATATCTTAGATAAAACGATCTGCTACGACTTCCGAGAACGCTATCCCAGTGCGATCGAAGCCCTTGAGGCGTGCAATTCGCTCGGTTAATGTCAGGTTCGGGGAACGGGGAACGGGGAATGGGGAACGGGAGGAAGATGACGCGGTGACGCGGTGACGCGGTGACGCGGAGATAGGGAATGGAGAAGATTAATTGAATAATTATTCTCCCCTATCTCCCCCATCTCCCTTGTCTCCCCCATCTCCCTTGTCTCCCTCACCTCCCCTATCTCCCCCATCTCCCTTGTCTCCCTCACCTCCCCTATGCCATCACCATTCCCCCATCGACGTTAAAAGTTTGTCCGGTAATGTAGGCGGCGGCGGGGTCGGCGGCGAGAAAGCGAATCATCCCGGCGACTTCTTCGGGTTGTCCGTAACGACCGAGGGGAATGAGCTTCAAAATCTCGTCGGCTTTGAGGTCTTCGGTCATATCCGTAGAGATGAATCCGGGGGCAATTGCATTCGCCGTTACACCCCGACTGGCCAACTCTTTGGCGATGGTTTTGGTAAAGCCGATGACTCCGGCTTTGGCGGCGCTGTAGTTAGCTTGACCGGGGAGGCCCATCTGTCCGGAAACGGAGGCAATATTAATGATGCGGCCCGATCGCTGCTTGAGCATTCCTTTGGCGACGGCCCGCGTGCAGAGAAACACCCCCGTCAGATTCAGATCGATGACCGCTTGCCAGTCTTTGGGTTTCATCCGCAGCAGCAGAGTATCGCGAGTAATCCCGGCATTATTCACCAGCACGTCCACCCGACCCCACTTTTCGATCGCCCCACCCACGAGACGATCGACATCTTCGGCTTGGGAGACATCTGCTTGAAGGGCGATCGCGCTGCCCCCCATCTCGGTAATCTCGGCAACCGCTTTCTCGGCAGCATCGCTAGAACGCGCGTAGTTGACGGCGATATTCGCACCTTCGGCAGCTAGAGCGAGGGCTGTGGCACGACCGATACCTCTCGAGGCTCCTGTGACGATCGCCACTTTATTTTTGAGGCGTTGTTGGCTCTCGGGTATTGCTTCCATAAATTGTTCCTATGGTTTCTCTATTATTTTTTATGTATTCGTCGATACGAATAAATAGAAGTTGATGTAAATAACAACTTACCCCTCGACCTGTTGCTCGTGCAACCTCGACAAATTTGCGATGAAAAATTTGCGAATTGTTTTCCCGATCCCTTCCTTTGCTGGGTGAATTTGCTTATAGTAGGGAACGTTGCCACCCATTGCCGTTCCTAGCTTCGGGTGGTTCAGACTCCTATCACTTTGATGTTGCTATTGTGAGTTCATGCTGTGGAACCTCCGATCGAGGGAAAAAACTAGACGGTCTATTCCAATGCGTCTGAGTGCTTGGGTTTTCCTATCTCTATTGGGAGGATTCGGTTTGTGGTTTGGTTACCGACAAATCCGATCGCAGTTTTTGCCTCCTCAAGCCGTGTTAGTACTCGGTGGCGATCGCACCCGAGAAATTTTTGCAGCGAACTTTGCGAGATCCCATCCCAACTTGCCGATTTGGGTTTCTGGTGGCAGCAACCCGGAGTATTCCGAGTGGGTCTTTGAAGAAGCTCAAATTGAACTCGATCGCCTGTTTTTGGACTATCAAGCCGTCGATACCGTCACGAATTTCACCACCTTAACCGACGAATTTAAAGCCCGAGGCATTAATAGTATTTATCTGATTACCTCCGACGACCACATGCCCCGCGCCCGCGTCATCGGTGAAATCGTTCTCGGGAGTCGCGGGATTAGCTTTCGACCGATTTCCGTTCCATCGGGTCGATCGACCGAACCTCTCTTTAAAACCTTGCGAGACGGCGCGAGGGCTGTTTTGTGGGTTACCACGGGTCATACCGGTTCGACGCTCAATCCGATTTTGAAGCAGAAGTAATCGGCAACTTGGGGTGTCCGAGTTCGTCATTTCCTCCACCTCCCCAACACCGATATTTTGATACTCCCGATCGCCCCTTTCCTCAGATCGATCGTCTGCGTTACATTAGTTAATATTAATTTTGAAATTTGTTCGGCGATCGGGTCGAGCATTTACGCTGTAACAATTTACACGTAAGGGTTTCACCTTCAGTTATCTGTACGCAGAAGCACTCATAAATATCTCATGACGGACACGCTGACTAAATTTGCTTATCAAACCTTTCAGCAGAGCAAAAACTACTTCAGTCTGGCTCACAAGCTTGCCAGTAATCGATTTGCTCGAGTTGTCGCTCCGGCTTTCACCGAGGGTTCCAAAGCTCTCCCACCCGAACTTCTCCTGGATATCCAACAACGATTGGAGAAACTCCTCGAAGTCGATTGGCGCGATGCCGAACGGGATATCTATCCGACCGATGCACTTTTCGACAATCCTTGGGACGATTTTTGGCGCTACTACCCAAGCCTCTGGTTCGATATGCCTCAAGTTTGGGAACGAGCCAATAGCAAGCAGTATCAGACATTTTCCACCGGAATCGAGACTGAAGGCTACCCCAGCTATTACGTCCAAAATTTCCACCATCAAACGGATGGCTACCTTAGCGATTTTTCCGCCAATCTCTACGATTTGCAAGTAGATATCCTCTTTAATGGCACTGCCGATGCCATGCGCCGTCGTATCCTCGCTCCTCTCAAGCAGGGTTTGGCTGGGTTCGAGGGCATTCCCGAACGCGAAATTCGTCTATTGGACGTGGCAACCGGAACCGGACGCACCTTGCGGTTAATTCGGACGATGTTACCGAAAGCATCCCTGTTCGGGATCGATTTATCGGCAGCCTACCTGCGCAAAGCCAATCAACTGCTTTCTGAGTTGCCCGGAGAACTACCCCAGTTGTGCCAAGCCAACGCCGAACAGTTACCCTACCTCGATGACTATTTCCATGGGGTGACTTGCGTGTTTACGTTCCACGAGTTGCCGCCAGAAGCTCGCGAACATGCCATCGCGCAGTGCTATCGCGTCACGAAACCGGGGGGTGTTTTTGTGATTTGCGATTCCATCCAGAGTCTCGATTCTCCCGAACTCGCGCCAGTCTTGGAAAACTTCCACCAAACTTTCCACGAACCTTACTACCGCCACTACATCACTGATGATTTAGGAGTACGGCTCGAACGGGTTGGATTTACCGACATTCGCACGGAAAATCATTTTATGAGTAAGTATTGGATCGCTCGCAAACCCAATTGATGTCGATTTCATATCGAAAGTCTCGATTTCTATCAGAGATCGGGGCTTTCAAAATAACTGACGAACCGAACAGCGAAAACCCGGCAAAATCAGACTGGTTAATTCATCACTTTCGTATAATGTTGCGACAAGTTCCAATCGGGCATTTTCGCGGCGATAAATGGCAACGGTTCGAGCGAATCGATCGACGATCCAATATTCTAAAACCCCTTGCACGGAATATAACTTTAACTTCGATTCTCGATCGCGCCGTTCGTTTTTTTGACCCGGAGATAGTACTTCCACTACTAATTCTGGCGCGCCCACTAAATGTCCGGCTTCATCGAGTAACTGTTCGAGGCGATCGTAGCTAGCCCAAACGACATCGGGAATCACGTTATTCGACTCGCAGAAAATGATTCCGGGGGCGATCGCAACTTCACCGAGGTCACTTTCATCCGACCATAGCTTGATAACCGTGCTGATATTAGCGCAAACGGCTTGATGCTTCCAATCTGGCGCTCGAGTCACAAACAGCTCTCCATCGACAATTTCGTAACGATTGGCGCGATCGCCCTCAAATAATACCAGATCGTCTGTCGTCCACCGGACTGCACCGACTTCAGCGGTCTGCATCAATTTCTCCTCGCCTCGAACGTTGGGTGTTTGCTTCTATTCTAATCAGAATCATAGTTTTTTTTATTTGTCAATAGAATAAATGTTTTTTTTAGACGATCGAAAAGTCCGATTTGATTCGTGAATTCATACCCTCAAATAAATATAGCGGTTCTCATACTCATGAGGTAAAGAGTTTCTATGTGAAGGGAACGGGGAATGGGAAATGGAATTTGGGTGTACCTCACAAGTCCGAGAATTGCTATAAAAGACACTCCCTCATTAAGAAGATAAAGTTTTGTCAAAAGGATTGAAAAAGTATCGATTGTTTAGGGCAAGGCGAGCCAGAAAAGCTGAGGCGATAAAAACCTAGGAAATATCGATCGAACCTCTTTTCACCGCCTGTGTCTGATGCTGCCTTGCGATGTGCGGATATCGAACGCAATTGCAACTGCTATATCATGAACTATAGGCAACCACTGACTCCCAAAGGGCGATCGCGATGGTGACACAAATCCCAACTCCGGCAACCTCTGAAATCTTCTATCCCGACTGTGACGGACAACCCGTGGCAAACAACACCGAACAGTTTGAAATTATCGTCCTCATTAAAGGCAATCTCGATATATTATTTGCTGACGATCCCAACGTCTTCATTGCCGGAGACTTATTTTGGTATCCCATAGAAGGCAACAACACCATCAAATATGCGCCCGATGTGATGGTTGCCTTGGGACGACCGAAAGGAAAGCGCTATTCTTACAAACAATGGGAAGAAAACAACCAGCCGCCGCAAGTGGTATTTGAGATTCTCTCTCCAAGTAATACCCCCAAAGAAATGGACAGCAAGCTTTTATTTTACGATCGCTACGGTGTCGAAGAATATTACATCTACCAGCCGAAAACCAATGAGTTGCGGGTGTGGATGCGCGGCGACACGGGATTGGTGTGGGTGGAACTCGAAGAGGAATGGGTGAGTCCGCGATTGGGAATTCGCTTCGACTTAACCGGCGACGAACTGACAGTTTACCAACCCGACGGAGAGCGATTTCTGAGCTATATCGAGTTAGAGGAACGGGCGAAGGAACAGTATCAACGTGCAGAACAGGAAAGCCAGCGTGCAGAACAGGAACGCCAACGTGCAGAACAGGAACGCCAGCGTGCAGAACAAGAACGCCAACGCGCAGAACGATTAGCCGCGCGGTTGCGAGAGTTGGGTGAAGATCCCAATTTGTTGTAAGCACTTCTGGCTTAAAGATTGCGGTTCGCCATCAAAAAATGCGATCGGGATTTAGAAACTCACCGATCGCATACTCTCTTACTCCAAACCTGCTAATCTCGTACCAGCATTAGAAGACCTTCGTGACCTTCGTGTCTTTGTGGTTCAACCAATCAAACAAACGTAAACCCAGACCCGTCTAAATCCAAATCGATCGCATCTCGGATAATGGCAATGATTTCCCGAACCGGATCGCTGACTTCCCAAATTTGAGTATTGTCATTGCGTTCGCGCAACTCGTAAGTTCCGCCAGCAAACAGTTGGATCGTATCGATACCAACCTCGAAATCGCGCACCACACCGCGACCGGCCCAGCCTTCCGAAACAACCGTCGCCCCGTCGTCGTAGAACGCGCCATTCTCATCCCCGAGTACGAATAAGTCCGCACCCTCACCTCCAACGAGGAGATCCCGTTCTCCCGCGCCGGGAGTTTCCAGGATATCGTCAACGCCGATGAGGGTGTCGTCGCCGTCGCCACCGCGTACCGTGTCAGTATCGGAACCACCCATCAGCCAGTCGTTTCCAGTCCAACCCAAAACCCGATCGCGACCGGAACCGCCCATGACCGTGTCGTCATCGGTTCCACCGCCGAGGATATCATTTCCCGCACCGCCATCGAGGCTGTCGTTTCCGCGATTGCCGCGCAGGGTATCGTTTCCATCCCCACCACTCACGGTGTCGTCTCCGCCGAGGGCTTCGATCGAATCGTCGCCGGGAGTCGCACATCCGGTGAGGTCGTCGTCTCCAGAAGTCGGATTGCAACTGACCTCGGAAGCTAAATCTAACCCCAACACCAACGGATCGTGGTCGGAGTTGCGGAACTCGTCGTTCGGGTTGAAAAGGCTGGGGTCGTTAAATTCAGTGCTGTAGTCGAGGGCATCGGGTTCGTCGGCGTTGATATGCCATTTCGCACCCCCCGTGACTTGGGATACGAGGCTGCCGTTGGCTAAGGCATGGTCGAGGGAACCCCACTGACCGCTAAATACGAAAGAGTAGTCCCCGGTGACGATGTTGGTATATCCGGCATTTTCGATCGCCGCGATCGGATCTTCTTGGGTGTAGGCATTCAAATCGCCGACAATTAAAACGTCATCATCGCCGCTTCCCGTGGGGTCTGCCGCCAGCCAGGAGGTGACGGCATTTGACCCATCGACTCGACGTTGGTTCCAGTTCCCCTGACCGTCGCCCGCATCGGCATTCGCCCCGGTTGCCGTTCCATTGCGATCGCCTTTGGATTTGAAGTGGTTCGCCGCCACGGTAAACTCTTCGCCGAAGTCGTTATTATTCGCGTCGATGACTTCAAAGCTTTGGGCGAGGGGAGTGCGGTTAGTGTTCACCCCATCGAACAGGTCGGGGGTATTCAAAAATGCCGCCGTTCCCGACTCTCGTACCACATCCGCATCGTAAATAATCCCCACGGCGATCGCATCTGAACCCAACTGGGCAACACCGGGATCGACATAGGTATAGTTGCGGTCTGTTTCGGCGTTCAGCGCGTCTATCAAATCTTGAATGGCGCTATTTTCCCCGTCGCCGTAGTCGTTTTCCACCTCCTGAACGGCAATAATATCGGCATCGAGTTTATCCAATGCCGTCACCAGCTTCTCAGTTTGCCGCTGGAAATCACTGAAAGTCTCCGCCCCCCGCGCCGTCGGGAAGCCACCCCCCATACCGTCGCCGTTGAAATAGTTGAGGAGGTTGAAACTGGCCACTGTGACGTTACCACCGACATTCGGGGCATCTGCCGGACGGGCGTTGGTGGCTTGGTAATTGATGGGTTCGGTGGGTTGGACGCGATAGTTGCCGAAGCCGAAGCCCAAAATCCCCGTTACTGAAGAGACGGTATCGCCACCGCGCAAGGTATTGCTGGGAGTAAGGTTGTTGCCGCCTCGGGCGTTGAGAATCGGGAAGTTGTTTTGCCCGTTGCGTCCGTCGTCGATGAGGATGCTGCGTCCGGCGATATCTTCTAAATGTGCCGCAAAGCCGGAGACGCTGGGGGCGTTATTTTGGGTAAACTGTTCCAATCGTCCACCAGAGGAGAGGAGAACTTCCCCGAAGCGATCGAAATTGAAATGTTCCGTTACCGTTAAATTGCCGGATGCCGCTTGCACGTCTACCAACATCCCTTCGTATTGTTCTAAATCCGCCACATCGGCAATCGGGAAGCTAACCGTCATCGCCGTCGGCAGGATATCGGTTCCCACGACGGTAACGGAGGTGGGATTCATCTGGGTTTGCCCGAACTGTTCGACGACATCCCCAGTAATTTCTACTGTGTCGCCGATATTGACACTATCGGAGGAGAAAACGAACAACCCCTCGGAGGTGAGGGGATTGGCATCAATATCGGCATCTTCTTCCTGAACGTAGAACCCATCGAGTCCCGGAAACACTTCCGTGACAACCGCTTCGATGGTATAGGTTCCGGTATTGGACGTGTCGGTGGTTCCCTGAATCTCATGGATTTTGGTAATCTCTCCGCCATTTCCGCCACCGTTGCCACCGCCATCAGCATTACTGGCAAACAGAATATTATCGACAAAAATATTCTCGCTGCCGGCATTGGTATCGACGCTAATGGTGAGGGTGAGGGTTTCGCCGAAGCCTTGGTTGTCGATGAGGTCGTCTAAATCGACGGTGACGCTGTTCCAGTTGGCACTCCCATCATCGGCAGAGGCATTGGTTTCGAGTTCCGTTTCGCCGAAATTGAGGAAGCTTTGAGAGTTCGTACCGTCGCTGAGGGTGAAGAAGAACGCATCGTCACTTTCGTAACCCGTGTCGGCAATCCAGTAGTCAAAACCCAGAATTCGATCGACTTCACCTGTGACATCCACCGTTGCAAATACTAAATCCAATCGACCATCGCTGTCGTTGAATTCAAAGTTGTGTTCGACTCCCGAAGAAACTGATGTCCCGTCTGCGGCAACACCGGGGGAATTCGATCCACTAAAGGAATTCACCCCAATAAAATCGCTACTATCACTCGATGGCGTAACCGGGCCGCTACCGACATTGCGAGTATCGAACCAAAACGTGGAAAAGGTCAGTCCGTTGCTATTATCGGTATTGAAAGAACCGAGGTTGGTTAGCTGTCCGCCATTGATAAGCCGATCGGTGGTGAATGCATTACCATCGGTTAAGCTGTTGAAATTTTGAGATGCGATCGCGTTCATGTGAATGCTCTTAGTTGCTGCTTGAGAATTTGATGTCTGCGAGTGTTACGTTCCCTATTAGTCCTAACTCAAAAAAGACAAGACCTACAAAATAAGAAAATGAGGGAATCAATGCTGTGTTCGTTCATCGATTCCCTTTCATGAGTGAACCTTATCTATGCATATTTTTAAGGATAAAAACCTAGATAGGGTTAAAATTAGATTATGTTTATATTAATTTTTGAATTATCGAGTATAAAAAATTGGAGTCAATATCTGGCGTTCATCTATTAATAATCTAGACTAAACTTGTATAGAGTAAAATCAGAAAGTTTTACGATTAAATCTAATTTTAAAATTTAAGTCGGTCGCCTAAAACTTTGTGTTGAGTCTGACTAAAATACTGGACGCAATACTCATCACCTAGCTCGTTTTTTTTATGTTCCCACAGCTCTAAGCCTCTTCTTTCAAATTCTTCTTCTTCTTGAATTGACTTAAATCCAGAATTTGCTGGATCGTCTAGATCGAGAATATTATCAAAAGTCTCTGCCCATTCCTTTAGGTCTTGTTTTAAATTTTTCGATATTTCCAAATCTTCTGGATTTAAATCTCCTCCATTATCGCAATCCCAAAGAGGATAGCACCAATAATCCGTCATAAGTTTAATTATGCGCATCAATTATTCCCATTTTAATTAAATTTTTCGTGAGTTTAATTCGTCTCTGGTTCTACAACCACATTCCACTCTTCTAGCGTAATTCCGAGGGTTTGTTCGAGAAAAGTAAGGGCATTGAGATAGCTAATAATGGCGTTAAGTTCTTGATTTTCCGCATCAACTAATGCATCTTCAAACCGCACCACTTCAATCACAGTTCCCCTGCCGAGTTCGAGTTTTCTCCGTTCGTTGGCGAGTTGTTGGGCGGAGAGTTCTCGCGCCCGTCGGGCGAGTTGGACTTGCCGAAAGTTATCTCGCACGTCTCGGATGGCATTTCTAACATCAATTTCGAGGCTTTCTCGGGCTTCTTCAATATTATTTTCGAGCTGTTGAATCCGGATTTGACTGCGTTCGACGGCTTGTTCGCGGCGGAGATCGCCAAATTCGCGACGGACGACAATTCCCGCCCGAAAATCAGTCCGATCGCTCGCATCGCTACTCAAATCTCCGGTAAAAGCCGTTTCTAAATCGAGATTCCACAACTGGTTGTTTTGGGCGACAAGTAACTCTAACTGTTCGCGATCGAGGGCAATTAACGTTTGCTGGAAATTAGGGTTATTAGCCAGAGCAACTTGTCGTAATTCGGCTTCATCTAACGCCACTTCTGTCAATCGATCGGATTGGGGAATTTCGATCGCCACGGGAACCAAAGTTCGATCGATATCTAAGACGTTAATCAAGTCGAGTTGCTGGGCTTCTAAACGACTTTGTGCGTTCAACAAACTCACTTCTCGATTGGCGATCGCCGTTTCGCTGGTGACTCGTTCGACTCGCGGGGTTCTCCCGGCTTCGATTAACGCTTCGGTTCGTTCGAGTTGTTCTCTGGCACTTTCGAGGGCGCGTTCTTCAATTTCGAGTTCCTGTTGCGCTCGAATTAATTGGCGATAGGTACTAATTGCAGTGGTAATTGTATCGATTAAGGTGGACTTCAACCCCCAAATATTCGATACTTCCACGAGGCGTGCTTCTTCAATGGGGGCGCGGTTGACATCAGTGCCGAAACCCCGAAGAAAGGGCTGGCGAAAGGTGACTTGAAAGCGGCTATCAACAGCACTGCGATCGCTGCGAAATAACCCCGACTGCCGCTGAGAATCGGCTACTCCGCGCAAATCGACGCTAAAAGTTCCTCCGGTGGGAACCAACCATTCAATTCCCCCACCAATTTGAATGGCTTCGCCGTTCGTCAAATTATCTCCCGAGAAATCGCGATCGAATTCTAGGGAAAGCTCTGGGGTAAAATCCGGGTTGAATCGATCCTCGGCAACCGCTAAATCTTGTCGATCGAGAATGCGATCGAGATAGGCATTTTTAATCTCGCGATTGTTTTGTAAGGCGAGAATCACCGTTTCGGCAAGGGTAAGTTCGAGAACGAGTTGGCTGGTTTCCGCTTCCGGGCGATCGAGAATTTCTGCTTCTTCCTCCACCTCATCTATGACTTCCGATTCTGTCGGTTCTGCTGACGGTTCGAGGGTTTCTTCTTCCGTCTTTTGGGTGTTGGGAAAGGCGATCGCATCTGCCGCATCTTCAGCCAGGCGATCGATACTAAAACCCCGCATCGATTTATTTGGAGAAGCAGCTTCAGGAATATGTTGAGACGCAGCCCGCGAATCTGAAGATGTTGAATTTGAGTTGGAAGGGATGTCTTCTGAATCGAGATTTGAGGATTTGGGTGAAGATGGCGTAGGAACGAAACCCGATGCGGGGGGCAAATCGCCTTTTTCTGGCAGTGTGGATGGCGGTATGGATTGCGGTTTGGAGGGGCGATCGAACGGGAACTCCGGCAAGAACTTCGCCAACCCACCTGCTGTATCGATCGAATTCGCCCGAACCTGCGATCGAACTCTCAATCCTAAAAACAGGGCGATCGTAATGCCAAACGTTGCCGCCAGCCAAACAATTTGTCCGTTCGATCGTCGCTGACTTGTCGATGGAGAAGTTGGAGATTCGGGAGGTTCGTGACTCAAGGTAGAAAAACCCTAAATTCAAATAGCACTCGGTTCGGATGTGGGCTTGGGAAGCTGGGAAGGCTTCGGGGGCTTGGGGAGCTTTGGGGGCTTTGGGGGCTTCGGGAGCTTTGGGGGCTGGGGAGGCTTCGGGGGCTTGGAGTTCGGAATTCGGAATTCGGAATTCGGAAAAATGATGAATGATGAACGTCAAATATTCCCGTTTCCCCCGTTTCCCCCGTCTCTCCCTCATCTCCCCCTCACCGCGTCACCGCGTCCCCGCGTCCCCGCGTCCCCGCGTCATCTTCTTCTCCCGTTTCCCCCATTTCCCCCTCTCCGCGTCACCGCGTCACCGCGTCACCGCGTCATCTTCTTCCCCCATTCCCCCTCGCAAACTACGATCGCAATGCGGTCACCGGATCGAGCTGACTGGCGCGCAATGCGGGGAAAAATCCCGCCCCAATTCCCACCAGCAATGCCGATCCTAGGGCAAAAGTCGCACTT
>JAXHUC010000062.1:30685-37047 GCA_034189805.1 Cyanobacteriota bacterium | reverse complement strand
GGCGTTGAATGCGATCGCCTCTTCTTTCCACGAAGCCGGAGAAACCGATCGAGCGCTCGAACTGCTCGATCGCACCCTGGAACTCGCAGAGGTTCAACTCTAAGAATTAAGGCTAAGGATCGAGCATCAAAACCCGATCGCCACCCCTTCCCCGCGCGGATCGGCCGCCCCTTCGAGATACCCTTCGCTAGTGACTTCGATGGCGTTGGCATCCCCCCAGGGACTACGTTCTTGCAACTCGTGTCCCCGACGGCGCAACTCTTCTAAGGTCAGCACGTCCAATCCCCAGGGTTCGATGGAGGTTCGATCGGGCTGCCACTGTTGGTGCAAGCGCGGTGCGGCAACAGCCCGTTCGATATCCATCTCGTAGACCAATACGTTGAGGAAGACTTGCAGCACCGTGGTGATAATCGTGCTGCCTCCGGGCGCACCCACGGCAAGGCGGAAGCGATCGCCTTCAGTGACGATTGTCGGAGTCATACTCGAGAGGGGGGTTTTTCCAGGGGCGATCGCATTGGCTTCTCCTCCCACCAATCCAAATAAATTCGGCACGCCGGGGGCAACGGAAAAATCATCCATCTCGTTGTTGAGCAAAATACCCGTCCCCTCGGCCACCACTGCCGCGCCAAAGTCGCCATTGACAGTAAACGTGAGGCTGACGGCATTGCGATCGCCATCGACGACGGTGAGGTGGCTGGTATCGGGAGATTCCCGCAATCGTTCCAGGAGTTGGGGGTCAGCGGGTTTGACTTCACTCGACGATCGCGCCCGTTCCATTTCGATTTCCGATTGACGTTCGGCTGCGTATTCCCGACTCACCAACTCGGCCACGGGAACCTCGACAAAATCGGGATCGCCGAGATATTCCGCCCGATCGGCATAAGCAATTCGCATTGATTCGACCAGAAGATGGAGGGAATCTGGATGATGCCAACCTTGGCCCGCCAAATCGGCATCGCCGATCAGGTTGAGGATTTGCAGCAAGTGAACTCCCCCAGAAGAGGGTGGCGGCATCGAACAGACCTGCCACTGCCGGAAGTCGCCGCAGAGAGGATCGCGCCAAATCGGTTCGTAGGCGGCTAAGTCTTCGCGGGTGATGAGTCCGCCGTTTGCTGCCATATCATCGGCGATCGCCCCGGCAATCTCCCCGGTGTAGAAATTCTCGGGATCGGTAGCAATTTGCATTAGGGTATCGGTCAAATCCGGCTGGACGAGGCGATCGCCCAGGGCATAAAATCCGTCGGGTGGCGTAAAGGCTTCCCTTGCTGCCGGGTTGGCGAGTAAGACCTCCTGTCGCCGTTCCACCGCCCGGACGAAGCGCGAGTGAACCGGGAAACCATCCCGCGCCAGGGCGATCGCCGGTTCCACCACTTGCGCCCAAGGCAACGCCCCATATTCTCGATGCAGTTGCGCCAACCCCGCCACCGTCCCCGGTACGCCAGCAGCCAGGTGTCCGTCGAGGCTCGATCGGGCGATCGGATTTCCCGCCTCATCTAAATACATATCTCGCGTTGCGGCGATTGGGGCCCGTTCCCGAAAATCCAGCGCCCGCATTTCCCCGGCTTCTTCTCGATACACCAGTGCAAACCCACCGCCGCCAATCCCCGCCGAAAACGGTTCCACCACGGAAATTGCCAGGGTTGTCGCCACTGCCGCATCGACGGCATTTCCCCCCGCTTGGAGAATTGCCACTCCCGCCTGACTTGCCAGGGGATGGGCGGATGCCACCATACCGTTGAGACCGCGTTGGGAGGTAGCTGAGGCAGCAGAGGCACTTAGCAGAAGGAGGAGGCAGGGGAGAAGAAACCGTTTTTTCATATCGTGACCAGGCAAGTCGGGGATCTGGATTTTAGGATTATATAGCGGTCGCTGCGACTGTGAGGACAGCTCGAGTTCGCACCCGCAGATCTTCCCCGTTTCCTCCCCTGCTTTCCCTGCCTCCAACTCTCCCCTAAACCGGATCGAAAACGAGAACGTAGTTGGCCTCGGGGTGAAGGCGTTTGAGGGTATTGAGGTAATGTTCGGCAATGTTGCGCTGCCGGGTGCGAGAAATGACGGCGCGCTGCATGTTGGGGAGCAGGCGAATGACGCACCAAGGATGGAGGCGCTGTCGGTAGGTTGTTTCGACGTTCCGATCGACTGAATTCGGACGAACCCAATTGGTCGCCGTTGCAATCGGCAATTCTGTTGGTATCATGGTTTTACCTTCTTTTTTAGGGAAGAAAGAACGATCGCACACGAGAGTTTTCCAGGCACGAGTGGCGCTCGTTTTTCAGTTCGATCTTATTAAATGACTAATATTAGTCATTTGTCAAGCATGGGGTTGGTGCGATTGCGCATTCGCGAGTTTGCCGAAGAACGAGGATGGACGATTAAAGAAGTTTCCGAGCGCTCTGGGGTGGTCTACAGTACCCTGAGAACCTACGCTCGCTCGAAAGGAATGGCGACAGTCGATGCGACGGCATTAATCAAACTGGCACGCGTGTTTGATGTCATGCTCGAAGATTTAATCGAAGTGATTGAAGAATAAAACTCTCGAATGACTCTTTCATTCAAGACTGAGATGTTGTGAGAGTCGATCGCAATTGACAACTGACGACTCAAACTAGACGATCGATAGAGTATTCGCGATCGCCTAACAGCTTGAAATTGCCTAAAAATTGCTATGAAATTTGCCTTTATCATCGATCCGATCGAGCGACTCGATCCCGGCCACGACACCACAGTGGCGTTTATGGAAGCGGCAATCGCCCGAGGACACGAAGTCTGGATTGCACTCGCCCGAGATTTGGGAGTTGCCGACGGTAAAGCGCGGGCGGCGATGCAACCGGTGCAACTGACTCCCGTCCAACTCCAGGGCGATCGCTGGGTGAGCGTCGAAAAATGGTACGAATTGGGCGATCGCGTCCTCTTGCCCCTCGAAGAAATGGATGCGGTATTCATGCGTACCGACCCCCCCGTCAATGTCCCCTACCTGTACGCCACTTACATTCTCGATTACGTCAACCCCGACAAAACCCTCGTCGTCAACAACCCGAGAGGATTGCGGACGGCGAACGAGAAAATGTACGCCCTCCAATTTCGCGAGGCAATTCCCAAAACCATCGTCACTCAGAATAAGCAAGTGATTCGGGAGTTTGTCGAGAGTGAGGGACGGGCAATTCTCAAACCTCTAGGGGGCAAAGCAGGAGAAGGCATTTTATTTCTCGAAGCAGGCGATCGCAATCTCAACTCTCTGGTGGAACTGAGTACCCAGCAGGGGCAAATTCCGGTGATGGTGCAAGTCTTTTTACCCGAAGCCAAAGAAGGGGACAAACGCATTATTCTTCTTGAAGGAAACCCTCTTGGGGCGGTGAATCGCATTCCTACGGGCAGCGAATTTCGTGGCAATATGGCCGTGGGCGGACGGGTGGCAAAAGTCGAAATTACCGATCGCGAACGGGACATCTGCGCCCAACTCGCCCCAACCTTACAGCGCGACGGCTTGTACTTCGTCGGCATCGACATCATCGGTGGCTACCTCACCGAAGTCAATGTCACTAGTCCGACGGGAATTCGAGAAATCGATCGTCTATCGGACGTTCGGCTGGGGGAAAAAACGATCGCCTGGGTGGAAGACATGGTGACGGGGAGATAAGGGAGACAAGGGGGATGGGAGGACGCGGGGACGCGGGGACGCGGAGAGAAGAGGGAAAAGTGAAAAGGGAGACAAGGGAAATTTTGCATTTTTAATGCGCGCATTTTGCATTCATTCTTCCCCAGCTTCCCCAGCCTCCTCTAACCTTTCCCAAAAACCTGTTCGGGGTAATTACGGATTTTAGTTTGAAAATGGCGGATTGAATGTTTCTATCTTGGTTATTTACCCCATTTTTAACCCAATGGGAGTGCGAATCATTTTCCTGTCTCTATCCTGCATCGTCGAGTGCGTTTGAAAAGCCGATGAGAAAAAATTGCAATTCAACAATTCGATCGCTCCTTCGATTGTCAGATCTCTTCTACGATATATTCTTTATTCACGGAATTTAGGTAACCGATATTCACATGAAAATTGTTGATTTCTTATTTCCGGTTTTTGGTAACTTCAAATCAAGCCTAATACCTGAAATCCTGCTTTTTGGTGGCTAAATTTTAGTTTTTATCGATAAGACATTATTCGATCGTATATCTCCATACTTTATTTTGTTGTATAGATTACAAAAGCAAAACATCAATTCATCATATGTTCGTACTATCGATGGCTAATAAAATCCACAATAGAAAGCTAATATAAAGAAAATAAATTTTTATTTTCATCATTTTTTAATTTGTTTTTCAGATTATCTTTATGAAAGCTTTAATAACTACGTTATTTTCATGAAGTTTAAGCAAAATCCTCAATTCGTATCCGTGATATCTTGCCTTTTCCTAGAAACTCTCTTAATATTCGTAAAAGATATCAGTAAATGTACGGATCGATTTGATACAATCTAGGCAAATCTAAGTTGAAATCAAGCAGGCTCTGTAATGGTGTTGGTTTGTTGAGTGTAGGAAAGAAAGTCGGGGACACGCGATCTGAGCAACCTTATCTCCAGGAAAATTGTCTGAATCTCGATCGAGGCTTGATGGTATTTAGTTCTCCTAGTGCGAGAGATCGTCGCTCGAACTGGGTTTTGAGAATCTCGAACATATTATTTTCCAATGGCAAATCATGGGGACATCCAACCGATTTTCGACTTACTACAACGTTATGGAGCAACTAGCTGCTCGAGAGGTCGAACGACAACTGCGAAATCAGCCTTCTGAGGTGGTTCGAGCTGTCGATTCGAGACAAGCCACGACCTATGCCCTCAATCGCCTACCTGCGTTGTATGCCACCACCCAAGAAGGCTGGCACTGGCATCACGAACGAGCCAAGACGAGCTTAGCCGATTCGATCGCGATCGCCGCGACCCGAGGTATTCGCGAAGCGCAACGGAAAAGTCACCATCGTTCTACGCCCCTGCCCGGACATGGCACGCCGGAAGTGGTTCTAGAGCAGTTACAAGAGTTACTTGGGTCCGATCGTCTAACGTGGAGCAACTTAGCAGAAGTTGTCGAACAAGCCTTGCGAAAGCCAGAGAAATCACCTTTATCCTGACGAAACACCTAACCCGATCGTTCGTCGCGGATTTTCTGAAGAATTCCGTTTGCTTTCAGCGGGAATCAAGCAATGTCCGATCCACCATCGAAATCGAATTTCTCGACTGAAAGCTAGCCTCGTTTTACTGAGGCAGGCAATTCAATCGTGCAGTTCGAGCTGATTTATATCAATCCATCAAATTTAATCCAAACTTTTAGATCGGGGTGAATGAATGTGAAACTTACTTTCAGTATTGTTATTACCACTCACAATTGTTTAGACCGACTCGAACGGGCGATCGAGTCGGCACTTGCCCAAAGTATTCCCTGCGAAATCATCTTAATCGATGATGGCTCGAGCGATGGCACCGAAGCCTACGGGCGGCGTTTGGGCAAACCCGTCGTGTACTATCGCCACCGCGTCCGGCTGGGCTACGGGGAAAGTCTGAACGTAGGCGTGGAGTTGGCTCAGGGGCAGTGGATTAA
This sequence comes from Cyanobacteriota bacterium, assembly GCA_034189805.1. Taxonomy (GTDB): domain Bacteria; phylum Cyanobacteriota; class Cyanobacteriia; order Cyanobacteriales; family Geitlerinemataceae; genus Zarconia. The sequence goes on along the minus strand of JAXHUC010000062.1, from coordinate 31,464 downwards.
ATTCCTCAACGATGCCGACCGACTCGAACCCACCTGTTTGGCGCAGATGAAAGAGGCGATCGAGCAATGTCCTAAAGCCGCCCTCCTGTCTTGCCAAGCCATTGAAATTCGGCCCGGAGATGGGATGCATCGAACCCCACCTTTTGGCAACGATCGCGTTGTTTGCATTCCTCAAGAAGACATTCACTATCAAATGCTCTTCGAGCATCTGTGTTTCGGCTGCCCCGCTCAAGTGGCCGTCCGTCGGGATGCCTTCTTGCGAGCGGGGGGATGGTCTTCTCTGAACGGTTCGGGTTACGAAGCGCTCGAGAGTTGGACGCGCATGGCGCAATACGGAGATGCGATCTTTATCAACCAACCTCTGAGCTACTACCGCTCCGACCCCAGCAAGGCAGACGAAGACCACTTATCCCCAGAGCAAATCGAAACCAAACTAACTGTCGATCGTCACATTTACCAGCGCTTACCTGCCAACTACCGCACTCAACTCGCAGACAACCCCGAGTTACAGCAGTTTTTGAAACTACATTGGAGTTTGGTGAGTTTGCAAAACGACATCGAACCGGAGCCGCCAACCTGTTCCCCAGCGCAATCTCCTCCCGCACTCTTTGCTTGGTCTCGTCTGGCTCGAGCGATTTATAAAAAAATTCAGGGACTAGAGCGCGATCGAAAGCAGCTTCAAAGAGAACCCGAGTCTTTAGAGCTAGAGCCGATCGAGCAATCAAAATAATTTCAGTTTTGGATAAGACGGTTTCGGGTGAAGGTGGGGAAGCTCAGAT
>JAXHUC010000062.1:0-30585 GCA_034189805.1 Cyanobacteriota bacterium | reverse complement strand
GAGCGCGATCGAAAGCAGCTTCAAAGAGAACCCGAGTCTTTAGAGCTAGAGCCGATCGAGCAATCAAAATAATTTCAGTTTTGGATAAGACGGTTTCGGGTGAAGGTGGGGAAGCTCAGATTTCAGATGACAGATATCAGATATCAGATGACAAATTCAGCTTGTATACCCAGAGAATCAATGCCAGCTCTATGCTAATCGTTAGATTTAATGGAGCGAGCGGGCTATCTGAAATCTGTTGTTCTCCCGTCTCCCCCGTCTCCTTTGTCCCCTTTGTCTCCCTCTCTCCGCGTCCCCGCGTCTCCGCGTCCCCGTGTCCCCGCGTCCCCGCGTCCCCGCGTCTCCGCGTCAGTCCGCTTCCAGAGATCGCTCACCCATCAATCGTCTGGGCTTTCTGCTGAGTCATTTGACTGTACTGGCGGTAACGCTGAACTCGTTCTCGAGCTGTTTGGTAGCGGGGATCGTCCGAGGAGACCTGCTCCATTAAATCTGAAGCCTTGCGCCACTTCGCGGCAAGCTCGAGCCACTCGGCAGCACTTTGAGCGGTTTGTCCGTCTTGAGCGGCTTGTTCGGCGAGGATGACCGCTTCGGCAAACGGATCTGAATCTGCCGTTGACTCGACTGCGGCATCTGAGGGGGATGTTGTCTCGGTTGTCGGATCGATCGCGTTAACCGACGAGCGAGCTTGCACTTCACTCATTTTTACCGGGGAGAACAAGCTGCGAAATAATAGCCAACCCAAGACCAGGATCGCCGTCAAACCACTGCCCCAGATAATCCCATTTTTAAAATTATTTTGCCGCCGTTTGGGGATTGAAGCCTCTAGCTTTTTCGGTAGGGGTGTTTTGCTGCGTTCTGCTTGATGAGCGCTGAAATCGCTCGCCATCCGCTTGAAGAGGTTGGGACGGGAAATCGCAATCTTTTCCGACCACAACAATTGATTTTCCGGATCGCGATTGATTTCTTCGAGCCAGAGAAGTTGCTGTTCTCGGGCGATCCGACTGTTGATATTCACGTGATGGATGTTGCGCGGGGCGATCGCATCCAAGATTTCCTGAATGCGAGCGACGAGGCTCTCTCGCTCGAGCTGTTCGGTGGTGCTTGCTTCGCACAGAAGCTGCAACATTCCATCTGCTAACATCGCTCGGGTTCTTACCCCCGAGTCAGCCAATTTTTCGTTGAGGACTTGAATAATCGCCGCAATACTCCCCTGATGGGCTTGCTTGGCGATATTATCCATTGGATCTACCATATCAACCACGAGAACCAGGTGTACGATCGCCGCCGGGGAAACTCTGCCGACTCCATACTCGAGACCGCTCCAGAAAGTGGGGATTTACCCAGACCCGGCAAGATTTTGACATCGTTTCAGACATCAGTTGTGTCGGAGGAGTCTTTTACCAACCCCTTTCGTCTTTGAGTCGATCGAGAGCTAGCAAAAATTGCAGATTTGCTTTAAGAGAATACCACTAAAGCGGGCAAATGACTTGAGAATTTGAGTTACAGACCTTTACAATTGAAGGAGTTTTCTCCACTTTAGTGCGACATTTCAGTCCTAAAATACCCCAAAAATACCTATGTTACTCAAGTCTACAACCCGCCACATCCGTTTGTTTACCGCTGAAGTTCAAGGTCAAGACCTCATCCCGAACGATCGCCTGCTCACCCTCGATGTCGATCCCGATAACGAACTGCTGTGGAACGACGAAGCCCTCAAATCGGTTTACGCTAAATTTGAAGAACTCGTCAAAGCAAACGACGGTCAAGATTTAACCGAGTACAACATCCGACGGATCGGCTCGGATTTAGAACATTTCGTCCGCTCTCTCCTCGCCCAAGGCACGATCGGCTACAACCTCGACTGCCGGGTGACGAATTACAGTCTGGGACTGCCTCGCGTCGGCGAAAACGAGAACAAGCTTTTAGGAGCGTAGAGACAGGGACGAGATTACCCGATCTTTTAGCGGGAACTTGGATGGGAGATAAGGAAGCATTTTGTATCGCAGTTTCCACCGCCGTTAGGACGCTTTGAGAATACGATCGGGGGTTTCTCCCCCCCAGCTTCCCCTGCCTTACAGTTGAACGAGATTTCAAGGTTTTACTCTCCCTCCTTCGGTCGGCGTTCCCTTGCGTCTTTCGCCGACGCGGGGTCCGACCGCTCCCCCAGCCTCCCCAGCTTCCCCAGCTTCCCCTGCTCTCTCATCCACTTCCGATGTCGGCGGATCACAGCTACCGAGTCGATCGGATGCCGCGATCGGATCGACGGTCTCGAATCCCGCATTGTCTAAATCTGCGCTCAGAATCCAACCCGTTTGTCGATCGCTTGCTTCAGCGGTAGGGGAAGCTGTTGCCTCGGGAGGTGGAGTCGGTGTTGGCGTGGAAGTCGGCGAGGGGGTCTGTGCTGCTGGCGGCGAGCAGAACTGAAGTTCGAGCCAAATCTCCCCCGGCTGTTCCTGGAGGTTGACCACTTTTAAAATACTCCCTACTTCGATATCCAGGGGGGCTTCATCTCCGGTTCGGGGGGAAGCATCTGCGAGCGGTTCGGTATATTTTTGCAGGACGATCGCCCCACCCGTCCGAATCAGGTCGTTCGTTCCGGGAATCTCTAAGGCGGGTGTGACTTCAGGAGCGGGAGTTGGTGGTGCGGTTCCCACTTCCGGAGGGACAGAAGGCGCGGGAGTCTCCCACCCCAATAATCGAGCGACCCGTTGCCGAATCGGAGGGGAAAATTGATAAGCCAGGACTGCGCCACCCCCGAATAAGGCGATCGCGGTTATTAGGACGGGCAACAGCTTTCTACTGTCCGAAGGTTTGGGGGGAGCCGCCAAGGTGGTAGGAGCGTCTTCGGGATGGCGATCGATCGTCTGGGTGCTGCTCAGGTCGGCCGTTTCCTCGAAAGCCGCCGTTTCATCTCCAGCCGTCCCTGTCCCGTCCGAGGTTGCAGACGGTAGCGGCGGTATGGATGCAAGCCGATCGCACAAAGATTGGGCAGAAATGCGAGTTCTCGATTTAGCGGTCACTCGGACCGAGACCAACGCCACCGTCACATTGTCGTGACCGTTTTCAGTATTGGCAATCTCGACCAAACGTCGCGCCACCTCACCGGGTTTGACCTTGCCATCGAGTAAGGGCAAAATTTCCTCTTCCCAATGTTGCTCGACGCGATCGTAATCGCTCAAACCATCGGAACAGAGTAAAAACACCGCATCTTCGCTCAAGAGAAATCGCTCGATGGTGGGGTGGAGGGCGGTAGAAGCTCCCATTCCCAATGCTTGGATCAGAGAACCCGAGGCCACCTGTTGCAGCGCGTCGCGATAGAGGGCATATCCCAAGCGCACTTCGCGACTGGCCACATCGTCGTCGAGAGTGAGTTGATAGCATCCGGTACGGGTAATTAGGTAAGCGCGAGAGTCCCCGACGTGGGTCAGATACATTTCTCGATCGCGCGTTAAGGCCATCACCAACGTCGTCCCCATCCGCTGGCGACCTTGGCGGTGTTCTCTATTATTTCGAGAGCCGATGGCGGTGTTGGCTTCGTAAGTGGCGCATTCGAGGGTGCGGGAGATCGATTCCGATGTCAGTCCGTCAGTGGGTTCGAGCAACGGCTTGACTTGCCCTTCCACCGTCGAAATCGCCACCCGCGAGGCCACATCTCCCCCCTCGTGTCCCCCCACCCCATCGCAAACGATCGCCAATGCATCGGTGGTGAGGGTGCGAGTCGTGCCGCTCTGGGGGTAGCAAGCATCTTCGTTCCGATCGCGATTCGGGCCGCGATCGCTCATCGTCGCCAGTTGGATTTGGCGATCGCAGGCTTCATCTATCCCATCCAACCCGCGCTCGAGTAAGGCGAGCAGTTGTTGGACGCTTTGGATTTCTCCCGAACCGAGCAACTGACACAGGCGATCGAGAAACCCCTTGAGAGGTGAGGCAGTCTGGGGAACCCATGCCGACCAAACCCGTCCGAGTTGTACGAGATTCGGATTGGAGCCATCGGAAACGAGTTCGAGCAATCGCACCAACGATCCTTCGATTCGCAGTAAGTTTGGTTGGAGCAAGCTCGTCGCCACCCCAACCTCCTCGAAAGGTTGCCACAACCGGGCGATCTGCCACAACCAGCTCAACTGGAGAACGGGGCTGGCACTGCTCCAAGCCTCGGAAATAGACGGGTGCAGTCGAACGGTATGCGGACTCGATTCGATGGGGGCGCGTTCGAGCAGCCAAATTTCTCGACCCGACTCCCCAGACTTTGAGGAAATGCGTCCGTACACTTGGGGAACGTGGAGTTGGCGGACGACTAATTTGAGATAGGATTCGATAAAGGGGGGAATTTCTTCAGTAATTTCGGGCTGGAGGCCGGGACAGGTATCGATGAGAATGCCGTTTCCCTTGTGCAGGTAGCGATCGGCAAGTAGCTCCCCCGGTCCGACGTTCGGCTCGTTGCCCACCGGCCACAGATAGTGTTTGGGAATCCACGTCCCGCATTTCTGGCAGAATTGGTTGCCTTCGGCATTGGGAGCATGACACGAAGGGTTAGGACAGTGGAGCGTTGCCGTCGGACTTTGCATGAGCGTTCCTTGCCAGAGCAGTCGGTTTGGGTCGGGCGATCGCCCTTTATTTCGATCCTCTCTTGCCGCAACCTTACATCATCTTAGCTGGGTTGAGAAGGCGTTGGCACATCAAACGGCGATTCGTTACGGTCGATGTCGATCGGTTGCCAGATTGGCAACGAGCGTCGTCCGAAACTGGGTTTCAAATGCCTCTTTCTTGTAATTTAGGCTCCACAGCTCTAGTTCGCAAGGATCGTCGGGATCGGTGGGATCGAGGATGAGGTGAAGTTCTTGTTTTGTGGCGAAATATTGACATCCCACATCGGCGATCGCCCCGATTTGACGGCGATCGAGGGCGACGGCAAGCCGCATGAGGGCGCTGAGTTCTTCGACAATTTGCTGCTGGGTTTTGGTCAGATTGTGATAGGGTTCGTGTTTTTTCTTGGGCAAACTCTTGCGGTGGTAGCGGGCGAGGTTGGCGATCAGTTCCACTTCGGTTTCCGTATAGCCGAGGAGTTCGCTGTGGCGGATGAGATAGTAGGAATGTTTGTGGTGGGCGGAATGGCTGATGTAGAGTCCGCAGTTGTGCAACACGGCAGCCGACCAGAGTAACTGTCGTTCTCGAGCTTGCCACTGGTGAAGTTGACCTTGGGTCAGATCGAACAGCGTCAGAGCAAATTTGGCGACTTGCTGGGCGTATTGCAAGTTCACATCATATCTCTGGGCAATTTGCAGGGTGCTCAGCTGGCAGACTGAAGATTGGTAGAACAGTCGCTCTTCCACCAAACCGCGATCGAGCATCCAGTCTACAATCAGCCCTTCTCGGAGCGATCGCTCGCAAATAACGATCGATCGAACTCCCAACAATTCCATCGCCTCTTGGAGCACCAGCGCCCCGGCAACGATGATTTCCCCTCGCCGTTCCGAAACTCCGGGTACTCGAACGCGCTCTTCATAGGAGAGTTTGCGCAGCATCTTCAACATCTCGCGCAAGTCGTCGAGGGAAAACTCGTATCCTTGCAAAGAATTGGGAATCGTGCCGCTATTTCGAGCCGCGTGAATTTTCGCCAGACATTCAATCGTTCCCGATGTTCCCACCAAACGCGGTTCTTCCCCCGGATGCAGGTGAGCGAGCAACTCTTCGGCCGGACGCTCGAGCATTCCTCGGATATACGCGCGCAGAGCGTGAAATTCCGAGTTTTCAATCGGGTCGGTGGTCGCGTATAAAGCACTCAGGCGTACGGCTCCCACCTTCGTACTGCTCAGGCTGCGGGGTTCGTAGCTATCCCCCAAAATCAATTCTGTCGAACCGCCCCCGATATCGATGGCAATGTGGGGTTGGCCATCGAGTTCCATCCCCGATAAGATTCCTAGGTAGATGCGGCGCGCTTCCTCTTGACCGGAAATTAAGCTCACCTCTAAGCCCAATTTCGTTTTAACTTGTTGGAGAAACTTTTTGCCGTTGGGGGCTTCTCGGGTGGCACTGGTGGCAACGGCGACGATTTCATCGGCTTGGCTAGAGCGAGCAATTTCTTGGAACCGACCCAGGGCCGCGATCGCCTTTTCCATCACCTCGGGTTTGAGTTTTCCCGTATTTAAATCGCGATCGCCCAGCCGAACGGTTTCTTTTTCCCGAGCGACAATTGTAAATGCTGGCAAACTGGGTTGAATTTTGACAACGACCATATGTACTGAGTTCGTGCCAATATCGATCGCGGCCAGAACGGGTTCGGCTGACATCGAGCGTCCTTCTCGTTGCCATCGATCCGGAAGTGTGGGGACGGAATGGGTCATGGGTCTTACCTAGAAGCGATATCGCTGAAGGTGTGGGAGAGAGATCTCAGGCTGAGGGGAATCATCTTGCACGGTACAATCGATCTCCTCCACACTCGCACCACAACACCTACGTTCAAGAGTACAACGATGGGGGGACGCGGAGGTGGGGAGATGACGCGGGGACGCGGGGACGCGGTGACGCGGAGAGGGGAAAAACGGGAGAAACGAGGGAAACGGGGGAGATGGGGGAGACGGGGGAAACGGGAGAGATAGGGGAAATGGGAGAAACAGGATAATATCTAGCTCCTCAAGCCTCCGAAGCTCCCAAAGCTCCCGAAGCCCCCCAAGCCTCCGAAGCTCCCAAAGCTCCCCTGACGGGTTTTAACGCTATCTTGGTACAAGTTGACTGTGTATGGGAATAAATAGAATGCCCAACGAGCAAAATAGCAACCAACGGCAACCGCGTCGGATTTTGATTACTGGAGGAGCGGGGTTTATCGGCTCGAACTTCGCCTATCATTGGAGCGATCGCTATCCTGAAGATCGGGTGGTGGTTCTCGATGCCCTCACCTATGCCGGAAATCGCGCGACACTGGCTGATTTAGAAGGAACGGATACCTTTCGCTTCGTCCAGGGTAATATTTGCGATCGCCCTTTTATCGACGCACTGCTTCAAGAAGAGACTATCGATACCGTGGCTCATTTTGCCGCAGAATCTCACGTCGATCGATCTATTCTCGGTCCGGATGCCTTCATTAAAACCAACGTCGTCGGCACGTTTACCCTCCTCGAAGCCTTTCGCAAATATTATCCCAACCTGATGGAGGCTCAGAAAGAAGGGCTGTTCTTGCACGTTTCCACCGATGAAGTTTACGGGAGTCTCGAAGCAGACGACCCGGCCTTTAGCGAAACCACGCCTTACGCCCCCAACAGCCCCTATTCTGCCTCCAAAGCGGGCAGCGACCACCTCGCGCGCGCCTATTTCCACACCTACGGCATCCCGACAATTATTACCAATTGCTCGAATAATTACGGCCCCTATCACTTCCCCGAAAAACTGATTCCTTTGATGTGTATCAACATCTTGTTGGGCAAACCGCTACCAGTTTACGGCGACGGTCAAAATATTCGCGATTGGTTGTACGTGCGCGACCATTGCAGCGCCCTCGATACGGTGATCCATCAAGGAAAACCCGGCGAAACTTATAATGTTGGCGGTAATAACGAGGTGAAGAATATCGACCTCGTGAAAATGTTATGTAAACTGATGGACGAACTCGCTCCAAATTTACCCGTGCGTCCGAGCGAAGAGTTAATTACATTTGTCAAAGATCGACCGGGACACGATCGCCGTTACGCGATCGATTCAACCAAACTCAAAACAGAATTGGGTTGGACTCCTTCGGTAACGGTTGAGGAAGGATTGCGGCAAACCGTTAACTGGTATTTGGGTCACGAATACTGGTGGAAACCGCTGCTTTCTGAAGAATATCGGAAGTACTATCAGAAAGTTTACGCGAACTAGTGTAAAAGGGGATAAGAAGACAAAAGGGGCAAGGGAAAGAGTCAATATTTGAAGTGACCCACACCCTATATTCTATCCCCCTCATCAGTTCTATTACGGTTCGTTCGAGCGCGTAATTCCGTTACCCGCTTGAAAATACCGAGGTAATGGCTGAATATAAAGATCAAATTCTCACCCTCGAACTGCCTAAATCGATCGAAGAGAAACACAAAGTTGTTAAAGTGAACTTGGGCTAATTTTTCTGGCGCGATTGCTCTAAAAGTTAAAAATTTGGGCGATCGTGCTTAGCTTCTTAGTATTTTCTTAAAAGTTGTAGTGCGAACGCTTTTCGGCTAATCCCAACTCCAACTGACCGCTGGAATTGACATGTACTTTACCTGTCCAAGCTAGATACTGTTCTAGGCATCCAAGTTCTCTTGCTACAGCTTTAAGTGATAATCTTTTTAAGATATCGATCGTGATGGGTCTTTTCTCATCCCAAAAAATCATAGAATCCAGAAACTCTAATGATGGCTCTGACATTAAGAGTCTCAATACAAATTGAGCTTCATCTTCAGTATCAAAAGATAAAAAGTTAATCGTATCATCAAATATAACTGCTTTTCCATCTAAAGGATAAATGAGATTAAAATTTAATTTTTTATAAAGTCCTGAAATTGCAATCTTCCATTTTTTGAATGTATAGGAACCAACACCAAATATAGAGTAAGATGGTTTATTCTTATAAATCGAACTTTTTCGATTGCTTAAATAGCGATCGTGTTCGAGCAAGTATTGCCACGTTCTAGGCGCTTTATTCTGAATAACAGTTGTATCTTCACCAACTGACTTTTGTGTGATTAGAGCAAGCTTTCGATAAGAATTGGTTCGACTGTTGCCAACGTCAGAACTTTTTAGGAGTGGGTATAAATACTCTTCCTCTAAAATATACGTTTTACCAAAACCATTTCTGAAAGCATTATCGACTCGCTCTAATACCATGACTTTAGAGCAATCATGCTTGACTCCAGAACGCCACACATATCTTAAATCTTGTCCGGCTAAATGCTTCCACTTCTCATAAGTAACAATATTACTAATAATCCAGCCGTTCCTTTCTCCTATTACATAAGATGGTTCGATCGAATCTAGACAATTGTAAACTTTGCAATCTGATTTTTTAGAACTTGTAGATAACACAAAAAAACAGGCTTCTACAGAAGCATTAAAGTAAGCTTTAGCATCAACTGAATAGATAGAACAAGAAAAATAGTTCCCCAACCTCTTTCTAAGTTGTCTCATCACCTTGCGAGCAACTGAATATTTGCAGAAGACAGCTATTGTTCCTTCTCTATCGGCTAGCCAATCTAAATATTTTAGTAACATCCACTCTGAAATATCGAAGTTTCCCGCTCCAGTAATCGACTCAATTCCTCGTCGATTTTGGAAATTAGATTTTTCAGGAATATTTTTACTATTGAGAATGCTTAGTTCACTACTAGTAACCCAAGGTGGATTTCCAATGATTAAAATATAGCCGATTGCTTCAGAAATAATTTGATGCCAATTTGTTCTAAAAAAGTCAGATTCTTCTATTTTTAAATTATCGATTTCTTGATATTGATGTATAGAATTTTGTGCAGTCATTACATAAGATTTATTAATATCAAAGCCGATGATTTTTGAGTTAGAAAAATCATGAAGAGCAGCTCGAATAAATGCACCTATTCCGCAAGTCGGTTCTAGAATAAATTCTGGATTTAAATGATGATTTCTCTTGAGAGTGCGTACTGCTTTTTGTGCCAAGATATCTGGAGTCTGAAAATCTCCAAACTGCCACTGCATCATATTCTTTTTTGCCATCTTTTATCGAATTTGAAGTATTGTAGAAAGACTTCCAGCTTGTTGAATCGCTCGACTATATTGTAATCTCCATTGAAGTGCATTAGAGATGGTTAAGTAACCTTGAGTAATCTGCAACTCTAGGATTCGATCGGCAAGTCGATCCGCACCCACTTCATCTACAGGAAGATTTCTCTCCAGAATAAAAGCGATGATATCATCTTTATTCCCACCTCGATCGAGGATGCCGATGAGTCCCTTTGTTGTCTGAAAGTCTGCTGTCCTAGTTTTATCGATAAAAACAACGTGTTTTATCTCTAAGCGTCCAGTTCTGCGAGCGGCATCATCAGACTTCTCATAGACAAAGATAAGCAGGTGATATCCTAACCCAAAAACTTTTTGGGTTGCTGACTGAAAAGGACAAGAAGATTGCGGTTGTCTAATACTTGTTACTTTCAGATCGACTTCCAATTCGGGAAAATCAATACCTGAAGCCGAGTTTCCTGGCTCAAAACGATAATTCTCAGATAAATAAGCGGTAAACTTTTGTTCTAAATAAGTTCCAACCGCCTTTCCATCGGTGACTCCATAAAGTTTTGATTCGTGATGAGAGGTTTCGAGATCGGAAAATTTGGCAGCTTCACGGCATAAATGTTCGAGGGTTAGTGCGGGCTTCATACTTGTTAGCGAGCTATTTCGCCTTAAATTCTAAATCTTGTGAATCGCTGAAACTATCCATCTCGTCAGAGTCTTCGGATTCTTCAAAGCCATCGGCATATCCCCAAGCGTCAGAGTCGTCCCACTCTTCCAAATCCTCCCTAGATGTGGGTAAAACTTCCTCATCTGAGACTTCTGAAGGCTCGATCGCCTCGAGACTTTCAAAAGAATCTCCGAAAGATTCTTCCTCGGGTAAGACTTCCGCAGATTCAAGCACTTCGGGAACCACTGCTACAACTTCCGATGGGACAACTGGGATAACACCGTTGGTGGGTGCGTCTGTTTCCGAGATGGGTTCGGGAACGGGTTCTGGAATTGGCTTTGGTTCTGGAATTGGCTCCAGAACTGGCTCTGAAATTGCCTCTGGAACGGGTTCGGGCAGGGGTGGGTTGTTCTTCGCAAACGCCAATTCCCCATCGACGCAATCGACGGCGATCGTATCTCCTTCGACAAATTGCAATTCCAGCAGCTTCGTTGCCAGAGGATTTTCCAATTCCCGCTGAATCGCCCGTTTTAGAGGACGCGCGCCGTACACCGGATCGTAACCCACGTCGGCAATGTAGGTGGTGGCCGCCTCGCTCAGTTCGATGGTGATTTTCTGTTCTCCCAGCAGCCGTTCGATCCGTTTGATTTGGATGGCGACGATATCGCGCAGTTCGTTCTTACTCAGCGGGTGGAAGAGTATCAGATCGTCGATGCGGTTGAGGAATTCCGGGCGGAAGTGCGATCGCAGCGCCTCGAACACCCGCGATCGCATCTCTTCGTAATCCTCCTCTTTCCCCGACACCTCCAGGATATGCTGGGACCCGATATTGCTCGTCATCACGATGACGGTATTGCAAAAATCCACCATGCGACCCTGGGAATCGGTGATGCGTCCGTCGTCGAGGACTTGCAAGAGAATATTAAACACGTCGGGGTGGGCTTTTTCCACCTCATCGAAGAGCAGTACCGAATACGGTTGGCGGCGAATCGCTTCTGAGAGTTGCCCCCCTTCCTCAAATCCCACGTATCCCGGCGGCGCACCCACCAAGCGGGAGACGGAATGTTTCTCCATGTATTCCGACATATCGATCCGCACCAAGGCATCGCGATCGTCGAACAGGGAGGCAGCTAAGGCCCGCGCCAATTCTGTTTTTCCCACCCCTGTCGGCCCCATGAACAGGAAAGAACCGATCGGGCGACCGGGGTCTTTCATCCCGGCACGGGCGCGGCGAATGGCCGCAGAAACCGCCTCTACGGCCTCCGATTGACCGATGACTCGTTCGTGGAGTTGGGCTTCGAGTTGGAGCAGTTTTTGCCGTTCCGACTCCAGGAGGCGATTGACGGGAATTCCCGACCACTTGGCGACGATTTCGGCAATATCCGCGTCGGTGACTTCTTCGCGCAGCATCGACATCCCCGAAGATTGCCATTCGAGCAGTTCTGCTTCTCGGACTTCGCGATCGTGCTGGACGACGGCGAGTTCTCCGTATTTCAGCCGCGCGGCCAGTTCCAACTCCGATTTGCGTTCGGCCTGTTCGATTTTCAGCCGCAGTTGCTCTTCCTCTTCCTTCAAGGTGGCGATCGCATCGAGGAGTTGCTTTTCCGTTTGCCACCGAGAGGTCAGTTGCTGCTGCTTGTCTTTGAGTCGATCGATTTCCGTGACGATGCGGCCCAAACGCTCTGGGGATGGGGCATAACCTGCCGCAGCCGATCGCTCTTCTTCTGCCTCCAGGGAGAGTTTTTCCATCTCCAACTGCATCACGCGCCGATCGATATCTTCGAGTTCTGCCGGTTTGGAAGTTATCTCCATTTTTAGGGTGGCGGCCGCCTCGTCCACCAAATCGATCGCCTTGTCCGGTAAAAAGCGATCGGTAATGTAGCGATTGGATAGCGTTGCTGCCGCTACCAATGCCGAATCGATAATCGTTACGCCGTGGTGAACCTCGTAGCGTTCCTTCAACCCCCGCAAAATCGAAATCGTATCTTCGACGCTGGGCTGACCGACGTAGACCTGTTGAAACCGCCGCTCTAAGCCCTTATCCTTTTCAATATGCTTGCGGAACTCCTCAATCGTCGTCGCCCCGATACAGCGCAGTTCCCCCCGCCCCAGCATCGGTTTGAGCAGGTTACCCGCGTCCATCGTGCCCTGAGACCCGCCCGACCCCGTACCGATGACGGTGTGGAGTTCGTCGATAAACAGGACGATTTGTCCCCCGGAACCGGTGACTTCTCGCAAAACCGATCGCAATCGTTCTTCAAATTCTCCCCGAAACTTCGCCCCAGCAATCAAACTGCCCATATCCAAAGAAATAAGTTTGCGGTTTTTCAGGGACTCGGGAACGTCGCCGTTGACGATGCGCTGGGCGAGGGCTTCGGCGACGGCGGTTTTGCCCACCCCCGGTTCGCCGATGAGGACGGGGTTATTTTTGCGGCGACGGGAGAGAATGCCGATGGTTTGGCGAATTTCCTCATCCCGCCCGATGACCGGATCGAGTTTGCCGGCGCGCGCCTCTTCCGTCAAATCCCGTCCGTAGCGTTCGAGGGGATTTTCTTCTTTCTCGGCTTTGGCTTTTTTGGCTTTCTTGGCTTGTTTGGCTTGGGTTGCCGCGCGCATCCGATCGATAGCTGCCGCGAGTTGGGATTGCTCCACTCCAGCGTTTTTGAAGATGCGCCGTCCGATGCGATCGTCTTCGGCAAACCCCAGCAGCATATGCTCGACATCAATTTTCTCGGCTTGGAGGTTCCCCCGCGCTTCTTCAGCCTTATCGAGCATGATATCCAGGTTGCGTCCCAGATACAATTGCTCGATCCGCATTAATTTGGGGTGGCGCTTGGCGAAGGAGTCGAGTTTCGCCACCAGAGTGTCCACATCCACCCCCACCGCCTGTAAGATTTGATGGGACTCGTCGGCATGTTCGAGCAGGGCGATCGCGACGTGCTCCACCTCGAGATACTGGTTTTTGTAGCGCTTGGCAATATCTTGCGAATTGACGATCGCATCCCAGGCTTTGTCGGTGAATTGATTATGGTCGGTTGGTTGCACGGTCGCTCCTTCGCGGTACTAAGAGGCTTGTGGGTGGTTCTTTAAGAAAGGTTACATATAACTATAATAGTTGGGCAACCCATTCGGAGAATGGCGATCGCCTGCGGGGGTTGATGGGGCGATGCGATCGATTCAGGCTTGTTACGATCTTCATCAGCCCTTGTTTCACTCGAAAAAATTCAATTACCTCCAGGTTCTGTGGTGCGGTTACCTGCGACGTGGCAAGAGTATCAAAGTTTGTACGATCGCCGAGGAGACGGTTCGATTCCTCGTCTGAAGTACCGCGATGGAGAAGTTTTGTTGATGTCTCCTGCATTCGTACACGGAAAAAATGCCCATTTGATTGCTGATGTTGTTAAAGCGATTCTCGATAATGACGATCGAGAATACGATGCATTTACCCCGGTGACGATGACATTACCCGAAAAAAGTGGCATCGAACCGGACTATTGCTTTTATATCGATAACTGGCAAGCGGTATCGGGAAAAAAACGGATTGACTGGCAAAACGATCCGCCACCGGACTTAGTTATCGAAATTGATGTTACCAGTTATTCCGATATTGGGGATTATCTTCCCTATCAGGTTCCGGAAGTTTGGTTATTTCGCAAGCAGCAACTGTTAATTTATCAATTGCAAGGTGAGACGTACCAACTGCAAATCCAAAGCCGCTATTTTCCGAATTTCGATCTAGAAAGTGCGATCGCTCGTTGTGTGGAAATTGCTTATCAGCGCAATACCAGTGCCGCGATTCGCGATTTGAAGCGACAACTGGCAAACTAACGAGCATCTTTTGGCGTAAGCATTCAGGCATCGACAACGAACAAAAGCGATGTCAGGGCGGGTTTAGCCAGAGTTCAGGAGACTCACCTAAAATTTAAAGTCAAAACCCACCCCTACAATTTTTCTCATAGATTTGAGAATTGCCATAGATGGCGATCGCCCCTTCCTCCTCCTCACCGGTTGCACCCCACCTCAAAATAGCGATCGCCCGTTCGCATTCAATAAATGCAAATAACTTGCAATTAATGGAGACTGATGCTTCAATGTCTCAGAGACTATTGAATTTAACTGTCAATAGCTTCTAACACAAACCTCAACTCCAGTGCTGGAACAGTGGATTTGAGCCATACGATTTGGATGAACGCGCATGAACGCTAAAGTTACGAGACGAACCTTTCTGGTGGGTGGCACGGCTGTCACGGCTGTCATGTTGGGGAAACTGCCCCGCGTCCGCGCCCACGAGATTCCTCCAGTGAATCTCTACTCCTCTCGCCACTATAAGACTAATGAAGCCCTTTATACTTCTTTTCCCGAAGGGGCTGTGAATCTGGTCGAAGGTAAAGCAGGCGAACTGATCGAGACGATCGCCAGCGAAGGGCATAACGGTCCGGCCGATGTGTTTCTCACCGCCGATGCGGGCAATCTTTGGAAAGCCGATACGGCGGGTTTGTTTGCGCCGGTCTACTCCTCAAAAATCCAGAGTCAAATTCCCGCGAATTTGCGCCATCCCCAAAATCACTGGTTTGGCTATTCTACACGGGCGCGGGTGATTTTCTACAACCGAGAGCGAGTCAATCCCATCGAGCTTTCGACTTATGAGGATTTAGCCGATCCCAAATGGCGCGGTAAGATTCTGATTCGCCCGTCGAACAATATCTACAACCGCTCTTGGATTGCTTCTTTGGTGACTGCCTACGGCGCAGAGGAAATGAAGAAGTGGCTCGAAGGCTTTAAGGCGAATTTCGCCCGCGAGCCGGAAAGCAACGATACCGGTCAAATCCGAGCTTGTGCTGAGGGGATTGGCGATATTGCGATCGCCAACAGCTACTACTACGCGCGCCTGCTCAAGTCCGACGATCCGGCCGATCGCGAAGTGGTGCGCAAAGTCGGCATCTTCTTCCCCAATCAAGGTCCCGGAGAGCGGGGAACGCACGTCAACGTCAGCGGTGGCGGCTTGCTAAAACATTCCCAAAATAAAGAAGCGGCGATCGCCTTCCTCGAATATCTCACGACTCCGATGTCTCAGGTCTATTTCTCCCGAGGCAATAACGAATATCCCGCCGTACCCGGAGTTGCCATCGATTCGGTCTTAGATCGTTTGGGAAGCTTTACTGCCGATCCGGTGAATGTCTCTAAATTCGGCGAGAACCAAGCCACTGCCGTCAGCCTTATGGAAGAGGTCGGCTGGGCGGGTTGAGCCGCAATGTGAGTTAATTACCCGTCGATCGAACCGGCCTTCAACCGATGCGATTATTTCAACTCAGTCTTAGCTAGTAATACAACTTATTGAGTTTAAATAGCATTAAGTTCTGAAGTTAAGATCGAGCAAAATCCCAAAACAGATTCCCCTGACAACCCATGACACAATTTAATACACCCTCGAGAGAGCCTGAAATCGTCTAGAATCAGGCTCTCTTTCAAGTTTTGGGTCGTAGATAATTTAGGTCGATCGGGGCGAAATTTGCTACACTTTAAGCGCTCCAATTATTTCAACCGATCGCACCCGAATGACTGCCGAACTCCAAAACGAAGTCGATCGCCGTCGGAATTTTGCGATTATCTCGCACCCCGATGCCGGAAAAACCACCCTCACGGAAAAACTTCTCCTGTACGGAGGGGCGATTCACCAAGCCGGTTCGGTGAAAGCACGACGGGCGCAGCGCCACGCGACTTCCGATTGGATGGAGATGGAGCAACAACGGGGGATTTCGATTACCTCGACAGTGTTGCAATTTGAGTATTGCGATCGCCAGTTGAATTTGCTCGATACCCCCGGACACCAAGACTTCGGCGAGGATACCTACCGCACCCTGACAGCCGCTGACAATGCGGTGATGCTCGAAGACGGTGCAAAAGGTCTCGAACCCCAAACCCGCAAACTGTTTGAAGTGTGCCGGATGCGATCGGTTCCCATCTTCACCTTCATTAATAAGATGGATCGTCCCAGTCGCGACCCTCTCGAATTGTTAGATGAAATCGAGAAGGAGTTCGGGCTGGCAACTTATGCGGTGACTTGGCCCATCGGTACGGGCGATCGGTTTAAAGGGGTTTTCGATCGACGCGGGCGCAAAATTCATCTATTTGAACGAACGGCCCACGGTAGCAAGGCCGCAACCGATACCGTCCTCGATCTCGGCGATCCTCGCATCGAAGAATTGCTCGAAGAAGACCTCTACTATCAATTCAAAGACGAGTTGGAAATTCTCGAAGAGTTGGGCGGCGAGTTGGATTTAGAAGCCGTCCACGCCGGACAAATGACCCCCGTCTTCTTCGGTAGCGCCATGAGTAACTTCGGGGTTCAGCTATTTCTCGATACATTTATCGAGTACGCCCTGCCACCGGGGGCGCGTCCGAGTACGTCTGGAGACATTCCCCCCAGCTACCCGGAGTTTACCGGATTCGTCTTCAAGCTACAAGCAAATATGGACCCGAAACATCGCGATCGGGTCGCATTTATTCGGGTGTGCAGCGGTAAGTTTGAAAAGGATATGGTGGTACAGCACGCGCGCACCGGTAAAACAGTCCGCCTCTCCCGACCGCAAAAGCTATTCGCTCAAGATCGGGCTTCGATCGAAACTGCCTATGCTGGAGATGCGATCGGTCTGAACAATCCGGGAGTATTTGCGATCGGCGATACGATCTATACGGGCAAAAAGATCGAATACGAAGGAATTCCCTGTTTCTCGCCGGAACTATTTTCTTACCTGCGCAACGTCAATCCTTCCAAGTTCAAGCAATTCCGCAAAGGGGTTTCCGAATTGCGCGAAGAAGGGGCGGTACAGATTATGTACTCGGTGGACGAGTCGAAACGCGATCCGATTTTAGCGGCAGTGGGACAGCTTCAGTTTGAAGTGGTGCAGTTTCGGATGAAAAACGAGTATGGTGTCGATACTCGCCTGGAACCGTTGCCGTTTTCTGTGGCGCGGTGGGTGACAGGGGGCTGGGAAGCCCTAGAAAAAGCCGGTCGCTTGTTCAATACCGTTGCCGTCAAAGATAGCTGGGACCGTCCGGTACTGCTGTTCCGGAACGAGTGGAACGTCAGCCAGACTGAGGGAGATTGCCCGGACTTGAAGTTAAGTGCGATCGCCCCAGTGGTATCGGGGCAAGAACCGGCTTCGGTGTAATTTGGCAGTTGGTGGGGAGGCAGATGTTGAGTGTTCAGACTTTTCCCCTCTGGGCGTCTCCCCCTCTCCGCGTCTCCACGTCTATTCGATCTTGCCCCGATCGAGGGCGATCGGTTATCATGGAGTGTGTGCTGGTGTAGCTCAGTGGTAGAGCAGCTGATTTGTAATCAGCCGGTCGCAAGTTCAAATCTTGTCACCAGCTTGGATGCTATATAGTAGCTAATTAAATTAACCTAGGTTGAGAATAAGTAAGACACTACATTTTTGTATTGTAGTGTTAATTCCTGTAAACAGTTTGAGTTCGATCGCTTCAGCTACTCAGTGTTGAAAAGTGACCCCGATCTCGAACTAACCCGTCGAGACAGAAAATGACCAACAGAAAACTTAATGAACAGTCAATAAAATGGTCTCTAGACCACTTACTTAAGTACGGTGATACTGATTTATTTCCTAAGCAACCCGAATTCGAGGTTTTGCAGGAAATTAGAGAGAAGACTGTCAGAACTCTGAAAGATATTGATTTAGGTAATTATAATTATGGAACTTCTAGAAGATTTATTGTTCCAAAAGATGAATTTTCTTATAGAATAGCTACTCAGCTAGATCCTCTTGATAGTATTGTTTTAACTTCAATCATTCATGAATATGGACATCAAATAGAAAGTCGTCGTATTCCTATCGAGGATTGCAAAGTTTTTGGATATCGCTTTGCACCCCAAAACGACTTCAATTTTTACGATCGAAATGTTTCTTGGCTTAATTTTTGGCATCAATGTCAAGAAAAGTCTTTTAATTATAAATATATTGTTTATTTAGATATTGCAGACTTTTATAATCAAATATATCATCATACAATTGACAACCAGTTGATTGAATCTCAATTTCCTAATCAAATAAAAAAATGGATAATGGGTTTGATAGAAAATATAACAGCTAAAGTCTCTAGAGGTATACCTATTGGACCACATTCAACTCACTTATTAGCTGAGATGTCACTAATCCCTTTTGATAATAGTCTTTGTATAAAAGGTATAGATTACTGTAGATATGTTGATGATATTATTATTTTCTGTAATGAATATGAAGAAGCAAGAATTATTATATATGAAATAGCAAGTATTCTAGATAAACAGCAAAGGCTAATTTTACAAAGACAGAAAACAAAAATTTATCAAGCCAAAGATTTTAAAAAATACTGTGAAAAGATGCTTCAGGATAGACCTATTAATAATTATGAGAAAGATATATTAAACTTTTTGACAAACTTCACGAATCAAGATCCATATACAAAAATAGATCTAGGAGATTTTAGGATAGAAGATAATATAGTATTTCAAAAAAATCGCGTCGAGAAAGTTTTATCAGCTTATCTTAAAAATAAAGAGCCAAATTTTACACGACTACGATGGTTTCTTCGACGTTTATCACAAGTAGGAGTTTCATCTGCCGTTGATTTTTGTTTGAAAAATGTAAATGAATTAACTCCTGCTATTAGCGATATTTGTAACTACCTAGTTTCTGTTAACATTAAATATCGAGAAGATTGGAAAAGTTTGGGATTACAAATATTTGAACTTTTAAAGAGCAATATTGTTAAATCAAATGAATATTTTCAAATGACATTATTGAGTTTATTTCATCAAAAGCCAGATCTTAATAATACTCGTCAATTAATCTCTATTTATAGTTCATCACCCTCAAGCATAAAAAGAGAAATTTTGTTGAGTATACAAAGTCTAAATATGGGAGATTGGTTAAGAGAGCTAAAAGAGAGCTATGACGGATTAGATACTTGGAGTAAGCGCGCATTTCTTCTGGCAACAAAGTCACTTCCAAGTGAAGAAAGAAAATTTTTTTTGAATCAGGTAAAAGAAAAAACTAATGATGCTCTTGATAAATTACTAATTGAATGGGCCAAACTATAAACCCAATCGCTAAATTTTCCGTTACCAAAACCGAAACGCCAGCACTCTCTCCCCAAACCCTGAGCTATCTTAGTCGAAAGTCGGCAAGCAATTTGGAGGTCTTGGATGAAACCCTTTCGAGTCAGAGCGATCGCATTTTTAGGACTGGCTGCCCTTCTCGCAGCTTGCGGCGCGCAATACGATGGGGCAAATAATGCAGAAACCGCAAGCGCACCCGCACCGCAAGTTTCAAAAAGCGCCGAAAGTCCCGTCGAACCGGATGCCGCCCCAGAACCCGCAGAACCGACTAGCGGCGAAACCTACGACTCGATCGAAGATAACTCCTTCGAGTTGGTTGGCAGCAATCCCCTCTCTACCTTCAGTATCGATGTCGATACCGCCTCCTACAGCAACCTTCGCCGCTTTATCAATAACGGCCAGCGTCCCCCCAAAGATGCCGTTCGTATTGAAGAGCTGATTAACTACTTCACCTACGAATATCCCCAACCCACAGGCGATCGCCCCTTTTCCATCGATACCGAAACCGCCGCAGCCCCCTGGAACGATAACCACAAACTGGTTCGCATCGCCTTGCAAGGGAAAAAAATCGCTTCGGAAAATTTGCCCCCCAGCAATCTCGTCTTTTTGTTCGATGTTTCCGGTTCGATGAACGATCCGAATAAATTGCCCCTGCTCAAATCGGGATTTCGGATGCTCGTCAACGAGTTAAATGCTGAAGATCGGGTGAGTATTGTGGTGTATGCTGGGGCGGCTGGTGTCGTGTTGCCGCCGACTCCCGGTAGCGAAAAAGAAACGATTTTAGAGGCGATCGATAACCTGAATGCCGGGGGTTCTACTGCCGGGGGAGAAGGGATTCAACTGGCTTACAAACTCGCCGAGGAAAACTTTCTCGAAGCGGGCAACAATCGCGTTATTCTTGCCAGCGATGGAGATTTTAACGTCGGCATTTCCAGCGATACGGAACTGGTGAAGCTGATTGAAGGGGAACGGGAAAAAGGGGTATTTCTCACCGTCCTCGGATTTGGTAGCGGCAACTTACAAGATGCGAAAATGGAAAAACTCGCCAATAAAGGCAATGGCAACTACGCCTATATCGATAACGAGTTGGAAGCGAGGAAAGTCTTGGTGACGGAAATGGGGGGAACGTTACTGACGATTGCTAAAGATGTGAAAATTCAAGTGGCGTTCAACCCGGAAAAAGTGCAAGCCTATCGCCTCATCGGTTACGAAAATCGGCAATTGCAAACTCAGGATTTTGAGGACGATACCAAGGATGCTGGGGAACTGGGGGCGGGACATACCGTCACCGCACTCTACGAAGTGATTCCCGTCGGCGCACCCCTGGATGTGGAAGTTGCCGAGAATCCAGCGCCCGAAGCGAACCCAGAAGTTTCCTTTGACGATAACGCTTTGATGCAGGTGAATTTGCGCTATAAAGAACCCGAGGGCAGCGAATCTCAACTGATATCTTCTACCGTTGCCGATGGGGGCGGAAGTTTTGATAATGCTTCGGAGAATTTGAAGTTTGCGGCAGCCGTTGCCAGTTATGGCATGATTTTGCGGGATTCGCCGTACAAAGGAGATGCGAGTTTAGAACAGGCGTTAAACTTAGCTCAGGAATCCCAAGGAGTCGATCTCGATGGCTACCGGGCGGAGTTTATACGATTAATTCAAAGTAGCGAAAAATTGGTGCAGTAGGGGCGGGTTTAGCTGTAACTGGGCGCACTTAGACAGAAAATGAAAGATCGAAACCCGCCCGATCGTTGATTCAATGTAAGCATTCAGCCATCAGCCGTCAGCTTGTTTTGAGCCAGAAAAGCTGGAATTTCAACAGAGTTACCGATCGCGGACTCCCAATTCCCCCAGCAAGCGATCGCTCTGATTCAACCAATACGAGGGCGCGTTTTCTTCCAAAGCCGATGCTAATAGCTGAGTGCTAAATACTTACGTCAGTACAAAGTCAAAGCGGCGAAGGTGTAAATCTAATGTATGACTTAGAACCCCAAAAATTCGCAGATCGCGGCTACGAACTCGATCGCCCCCTCGGCACCAATCGTCTGGGAGGACGAGTCACTTACCTGGCGACAGAATGCGATCGCCAGCAACCGGTGGTTATCAAACAATTCCAGTTTGCCCGCGAGGGGGCGAATTGGCCGGAATATCAAGCCCACGAACGAGAAATTGCCCTCCTACAACAACTCCAGCATCCCCAAATTCCCCAGTATCTCGACTCTTTTGAAACCCCCAACGGCTTCTGTTTGGTACAGGAATACAAAGATGCGCCCCACCTGAAAATCGATCGCCCCTTGCCTTCCGAACGAGTTAAACAAATTGCCGTTGCGGTTCTCGAAATTCTCATCTATTTACAACAGCAAGATCCTCCGATTATCCATCGCGATATCAAGCCGGAAAATCTCCTCATCGACTCTGGCGAACCCCTGCGGGTGTACTTAATCGATTTCGGATTTGCTCGTCCCGATGGCGGCGAAATGGCAGCTAGCAGCGTCATTAAAGGAACGTTGGGATTTATGCCTCCCGAACAACTCTTCAACCGCCAACTCACACCGGCTTCCGATCTCTACAGCCTGGGAATGACGCTAATTTGTTGCCTGACGGGAACGCCATCGATGGAGGCGGGACAGTTAATCGACGATGCCAACCGGGTTAAATTTCGCCATTTGCTTCCTCACCTCGATTCCCGGTTTGCTGCTTGGTTGGAGAAAATGGTTGCCCCCAATTTCAAACACCGCTATCCCAATGCGGCTGTTGCCCTCAAAGCATTGCAGGCGATCGAACGCCGAAACCTCAAACCCGTTGCGATTGCCAGCCTCGCCACCCTGAGTATGGCAATAATTACCGGAATAGGTTGGGTATTTTTGAGTTCTGATTCTCCCACAACCCGCTACATTTCTAACTGTCCCGGATGCGATTTAAGCGGGCAAGATTTGCGCAGTCTCGATTTGAGCAATGCTAACTTGAGAGGCGCAGATTTAACCAATACCGATTTACGGGGTAGCTACTTAAGAAATGCCGATCTCACCAATGCCGATCTACGAGGTGCTAATCTGGAGAGTGCGGATTTAATGGGGGCGAAACTAGACGGGGCAAAACTTCCCGGAAATCGATAGGCTCACCAAAATCGACAGGTGACCCGACCGAGGATAGAACGTGGCTCAACCCATCCAAAGGTCCGGCTATCGGTGCTTTGCGATCGATTATCTCCGAGGACGAAACAGGCTCCATCTTCGCGAACTGCAACAACTCGTTTGATGAGTTGCCGCTTGGAGCCATCGGGAGACACTAGGGCGACGATTTCTCCTGGCTTGGGGAGCGATCGCCCATACGCTCGCGAGTCTACTAAAACTTCATCCCCCGGCAAGAGGAGGGGCAGCATCGACACCCCAGAAACTCGAAAACGCTGCTGTTGCCTCAACAGCCACAGTAGGAAATCGAAAAAATGACTCTCTCGAAGTGGGAGCTGGGTAAGCCCAGAGAGGCTCTCCCACTCCTTATCTAACTCCCAGGCAACTCAACTGGCTTTGTACCAGGGGACATCTGTCCGATTTTTGGTGGCCCAGAACATTTCTTGGATTTCTTTAATCGCATCCATCAATTCGTTGGCACGATCGAGGTTCACTTCAACTTTGCACGCCGAGCAGAGTTTCGCCGCGTTCCAGAATTTGGTGTGTAATTGGGGAAACTGTTCTAAATGGACGGGTTTGAAATAATCCGTCCACAAAACCAATAGCTCTTTTTTAGTGAGCTGGGCTTGCTCTTCTTTGATTTGGATGTACCGACTGACGGTATTTTCGTAGCTTGCCATCGCCACGCGATCGTCCCCTGATGGTGGTTGCATATCCAGAATCTTCTTGGTCATCGAGACAACCGCCTCCGCAGCAATCCTCGCAGAAGCTGGATCGTAAACCCCACAAGGTCCGTCGCAGTGAGCGTGGAGGACGGGAGCTGGCAACCAGAACTTTATTGGGTTGGCAATTTTTTTCCAAGAAAGCATAATGCTAACAAATCGCAATTGTGAATTGCTAAATCCTAACATCGATCGCCCAGCTTTCCTCGTTTTTGTCGCTCGATTGTAATACTGTTGCGCTTCCCGATACAGATTGGCTTGCATCCGCTCGTTCCCGGCTTTGGTGTAGACCTGCCATTGCAGTTCGCACACTTCGTAGGAGTCTTGGGTAAAGTCTATCATTGAGGGCTGTCCGTTAGAGGGTTCGTCCGACCTTAAGCCTGAGAGATTCGATCGAGTTTTGTTTTTAGATCTGTTTTTAGATCGATCTTGATGAGGCTATTATTGCAAATAACTTTTAATAAGTTTACAATCGAATCAATTCATTTTTGCGCGATCTCCACTCAGAGTCTGCCAGCTGTTTGGCATTGCACTAACGGAATCGACTACTTATTCGTGCCGAATCGCAGGTTACAAAGGTCTTTCGGGCAAACTAAAAGTGAGTTTGCTCTTTAAAAAACTTGTCAATAATTTTTAGTTAGACTCCCATACAATCTTTATCAACATCATTTCCAACGGATAGGAGTACCCATCATGAATGCTGCCGAACAAGCCAAAAGTATTGCAATCGTGAGTAAGATTGCTGCCGTCGTTAATCTATTCCACTCTCAATTTCCGGAAGTCTTAACCGATTTCAATCCCTGGGTGAAAAATTCAGAAACGACCCAATTTGACGATCCCCATTCGATCGACCTTGCTTTTCATTTCTCCCAGCGCAGTTTTGCATGTCAAAGTCGCTGCATTTTGATGCAAATCCGGTTACCTGGAGCCATGCCAACCCATTCACCACGAGTCATCGGTGTCGAACTCTCCGGACATGGCGGCTTCGGACAGCAGTGGCGATTTTCCACCACCGGACATTGGGAGTTTTGCGGACTCACACCGCCACTACCCGACGCACAACGAAAACTCAGACAGATTGGCTTGAAAACGCTTCAGTTATTCGACCTTCTTACCCTTCAATCATGATTTGCATATATGCTCCACTGCCTCAAGTGAATAATTCGATCGGTCAAACGTTTAAGCGCAGGCAGGTTTTGCCATGCTCCGAAGGTAGCCTGTGGCAACTTAAAACCGGAGCCGTGCGGGTGTTTACCTGGGCGGAAGATGGCACGATCGTCACGCTGGGTTTTTGGGGTGCGGGTGCAATTATCGGTCAAGCTTTGGCGCGCATTCAACCCTACCAAGTCCAGTGTTTGAGCCAAGTGAGCGCTCGGTACTTGGAAGTCGGTCAGTTGTGGCGAAACGAATCCGATCGCTCCTTACATTTCGATCGGGTGATGCTAGCGCATCTTCATCAAACCCAGGAACTCTTGCGCATTCGTAGCGGTCCCATTCCCGAGCGACTCGAACAACTGTTGCTCTGGCTGGCAAGTCAATTCGGTCGCTATACCAAACGCGGACAGTCGATCGGGTTGCGACTCACCCACCAAGAAATAGCCGAAACTATTGGCACGACGCGAGTCACCGTAACTCGTTTGTTACATCAGTTTCAGCGGGAAGGATTAGTTAGCTTATCTCGCCAAGAAGGTATCGTGCTGCGCTAACTTTGACGGGACGATCGAAACATCAAAAATACTGTTTTGTTGCCGAACGCCAGAAATATAGACCTGGCTTGGCTTTGAAGCCGGAAAATTAAACTTTAATCTGAAAACGGAGAGGGGGGGATTCGAACCCCCGATGGCTGTGACACCATAACAGATTTCGAGTCTGCCGCATTCAACCGCTCTGCCACCTCTCCAGCGGAGTCATTATTCATTCTACATCGTTTTCTGATGTATCCAAGAGAGTTTGAAAGCTTTCCTCGGGAGTCCACTGCACCGCCCCATCCCGATGAGTCCAGAAAATTTGAGTTTGTCTGGCTTGCAATTTGGCTGCGGTTTCGTCGTTGAGGGAGTCGGAAAAAGCGATCGCCACTTTGGGATTGAGGGTGTCCAAGAGGCGATCGGGTATCGCCGCCCCCGACCAACATAGCACCTCGACTTCCGACAACTTCCCCGCCGCTAGCAGTTGTGTCTGTACCTCGTCATCCATCTTGCCTATCCACAACCAAGTCTGTCCGCGAATTTGAAATTGCCAGAGGCGAGAGTCTGCATTCAGCAGTCGTACCGATGTCGTCCCCATTTGTTCGGTGCGATCGACCGATAGAGGAACGCTCGATCCACCTTGCGATCGCACTTGCGCCAACATCGTCTCCAAATTCCGATCGGGTTCGGTTTCGGTGGGTAAAGCGGGATAGTACCAAGTGTCGATGGGGAAAGAGTCGAGTAAGGTTTGCCACCCAGAATTTTGGATCGCTTGCGGACGTAGGGATAATGCCATCTCAATTCGATTGATTCCCTGACTGGTTAAAAATGGCAACACCACGTAGCGAACGGTATCGATTTCCCCACTATTAAATAATGTCACCTGCCATCGATCGCGAATGGCTAAAATCGGTTCTCGCCGCGTATTCAATACCGTCACTTGAAATAAGTTGCGAGCAGTATGCCATGCAGGAAACACGACAATCCCCAACGAGAGGAAGAATAGTAGAACCCCCAGAAGCCAACCCGGCGATTTGACCTTTTTTCCAGCTTTTTGGAGATCGGCTTGCCCCGCAAAATAGACGCAAACCCCACCGATGAGTCCGTACAAGACGAGCAGTTGCCACAGGGCGATCGTGCCGACGGCGATACTGTTGCCGGGAAGTTCGCTAAAAAATACGACGATCGCCAGCAAACCTCGCACGGGATAGTACAACAACCCCGCCAAAAGACTACCCAAAGTTGGATAAATCAGCGCAGCAATGCCGCTAATGAATCCCCCGATCGTAATTAAAGAGAGTAGCGGCGTGGCGATCGCATTAACGAGAACGCTGTAGGTAGACACCACGTTGAAATAGTACATTTGCAGGGGCAGCGTCCAAATCGTGGCGGAGATGGGAACCGCAAGGGCCGTGGCGATCGTGACGGGTAACCGATCCCAACGCTTGACGAACGGATTCACCGTCACGATTAATCCCAAAGTCGCGGCAAAACTGAGCTGAAATCCGATATCCCGAATCCACAGGGGATCGTACAGCAGCAACATCACGCCTGCGAGCAATAAAACCCCCACGGGTCTGACTTGGCGTTGCAGCACCAAACCCACCAAGCCGCCAAACCCCATAATCGCCGCCCGCAGTACCGAGGCTTGAAACCCTGCCAGTCCGGCGTAGAGAACCAGCGTCACCGTCCCCAACCAGAATTTCGTCCCTTCAGAACATCGTCGGGCAACTGCCAGTACCAACCCTAAAATCAGGGTGACGTGAAATCCAGAGGCAGCAAGGGCGTGAGCCATGCCCACGAGAATAAAGCGATCGCGAATTTCGTAGGGCAAATCCACGGATCTGCGCCCCAAAACCATCGCACTGACCAGTTGTCCTTCAGGGCTTCCCAACCCTTCGAGCTGAGAACGGACAATGCGCTGACGGATATCCCACAATCGATCGAAACCGGAATTTTGATTGGGTACAACCTTATGCCATTGAATGGTCTCCCCCCGCATCCCAGCAAAAATCCCTCGCCAAGATAAATAAGTAGAAAAGTCAAACCCACCGGGATTGGTGGCTGGTGTCGGTTCGTATAGCTTTCCCGTCACGGGAATTTCCAGTCCGGGATGCAACCCCGTCCCTTGCAGGATAGGAACGGTAACGTAGAGTTTTCCGGTGACGGGTCGATCGATTTGCTCGGAACTACCATCTGGTAAGGGTGCGGTTTCTTGAAGTTCGATCGCCGCGAGTTCAAATTGAATCGATTGACTGCGGGTTAACCGAGGCGAACTCACCACTGTACCGCGCACCGTCACCACGCGATCTTCTGTTTCGACATCTGTTTCGATATCTGCGGTGGGGACGAACTGGCTGATATCGTTTTCTGTGGGTTCGGGAACGCGCAGGTGAAAGTAGAATGCCGCCAAAAAGGCGATCGTTCCGGCAGCAATCCACACCCACCATCTCGGCCCCATTCGCCAAAATCGGGGAAGTATGGCAGCCAAAACAAACCCCAGAACCAGTAATCCATACTCGCTCTGGGGAAAGGCTGTCATCATCAAGCCAATAATATAAGCCAGACTTAAGATGATGCCAGCCGCTTGAGACATATTATATATAGATGTATTTTGGATGGGGTTTTAGATGGGCGATCGCGCCTCGAAACGCTCTAAATCGATAAGCCCAGTTTCAACCCTAGCACTGCATGGAGAAACATCAGGCACAGGGTCGTACCACCCAAATAAGCATGGACGGTACGCAGGGACGACTTCTTGCCCCAAAAACCCGCGATGGGTAGCAAGGCTTGAATCGAGAGCAAAAGAATGACTGCCGATCCCGTCCAAAAATGAGGACTTTCGAGGATGGCTTCTCGTTGCATCACCAGAGAAAGTATTCCCCCGGTGTACCCTAATGCCAGAAAGAGGAACATCAAAGGGGCAACTTTGCGGTGAGTGCTGAAACTTTCCTCGGAAACACTGGTTTCGGTGGTCGTCCGTCCGCGCCAACCTGTCAATCCCACAGTACTCCCCATGGCAACAACCACAATTCCCATCATTAATGGGTGTCCCCAATGGACGATCGGTTCTGGCGTTCCTAAATTCCGAAATTGACTGGCAATGGGTTCGAGTAACTCAGTAAGATTCATCGCAAATCCTGACAGCTATGAATGGAGAAAATAATCGAGAAGACAATTGTTGGTTTCACATCTAGCCGATGCGCGATCGCATCACGCTTTTGAGTGTGGGCCAATGCGAAACCAGTCTTCTCTCTTGAGATTACAATGTTTTGTTAACTTTTTTGAAGCAATATGAAGTAAAAGCGATCGCTCGATTTCTCTGGAGCGTGGAAACTGACTTCCCCTTTCAACTTTCAATCTTCAACTTTCAATCTTCAAATATTTCCGAGCCGCAAGCGTCAAGCCTCCGCCGATAAAGCTTCAATCACTTGTCACTTCAACTTGGATATTATCGATTTCCTTTTTTTTGATATAGAGAACCTTCACCACTGGATTGTGTTCGCTCGCCACTTCTTTTATTTCAAACAAACCCAGAGATTCAATTAATTTACCCAGCTTGGTATAACCGTAGTTTCTCGGATCGAATGACGGAGAGACTTTATTAATTTGTCCGCCGACGGGTGCTAAATTTGCCCAACCGTCCTCATCTGCGATCGCCTCGTAGGCGTGTTCTATCAGTTCGATCGGCAGTCGATCGGTTTCGATTACCCCTTCACTACTTTCCGATAGCTCGGCAACGGACTCGATTTTTTGAGAACGAGCCGTCGGGTTGTAGCGGCGCGATTTACTCAGAATGGATGTTGAATCAGGCAGATCGGCGATCGGCTCGGATTTGGCTAAAATTTCCACATAGGTAAACTTATCGCAGGCTTTTTGAAACGGAATCGGGGTTTTTCGTTCTCCAAAACCGTAGACAAATAATCCGGCTTCGCGCAAGCGACAGGCGAGCCGAGTATAGTCGCTATCGCTCGATACGATGCAAAAACCATCAAAATTGTCTGTATATAGCAAATCCATCGCATCGATAATTAATGCGCTATCGGTCGCATTTTTACCTGAGGTGTAGCTATATTGTTGAATCGGTTGGATGGCAAACTCGTGTAAGCGTTCTTTCCAGCCTTTGAGGTGAGAACTCGTCCAATCCCCATAAATTCTCTTGACGTTAGCGGTTCCGTACTTGGAAATTTCTTCGAGTAACGCAGAAATTAACTTAGAACTAATATTATCTGCGTCGATCAGAACCGCTAAGTTTTGCGAAATCTGAGAGCGATTGGAAAAGCTGACGTTATCGAACAGGCTTCCGGTCCGATCGAATTTTTCAAAAAAACTGTTAGAAATTGACAGTTTGCCTTTCATTCGCCAGCTACCTCGATCGTTCTTCGGAATTCCCACTCAATTATACAGACCTTATACAGACCGATTTCTGACGAGCGGAAACTCCAATTTTTGGCGTTGCTCTAGATAAAGATGAGCCACTCGCCGCGCCAGATTCCGAATCCGACCGATATATCGAGTGCGTTCTGTCACCGAAATTAGCCCTCTCGCATCGAGCAAGTTGAAAGTATGAGAACATTTGAGCACGTAATCGAGGCTCGGCGAAACCAATCCTCGATCGCACAACTGAGCGGCCTCTCCTTCGTAAAGACCGAAGAGCGTAAACAGCAACTCTGGATTCGACGCTTCAAAGTTATAGACGCACTGTTCGATTTCACTTTGTAAGTGAACGTCACCGTAAGTCAACTCATCCGTCCAGCGAATCTTGGGAAAGGCATCGACTTCTTGGAGATACATTGCCAGCCGTTCGAGTCCGTAGGTAATTTCGATCGACACTGGCTTGCAATCAATGCCCCCACATTGCTGGAAATAGGTGAATTGCGTAATTTCCATTCCATCGAGCCAAACTTCCCAGCCGACTCCCCACGCACCCAGCGTCGGAGACTCCCAGTTATCTTCGACAAATCGAATATCGTGTTCTTCCACCGCAATCCCTAAAGCTTTGAGGGAATCGAGATACATCTCTTGAATATTATTCGGCGATGGTTTGATGATGACCTGGTACTGATAGTAGTGCTGGTAGCGGTTTGGATTTTCTCCGTAGCGCCCATCCGTCGGTCGTCGGCACGGCTCGACGTAAGCCACCGACCAAGGTTCGGGTCCGATCGCCCGCAAGAATGTGTGGGGGTTCATCGTTCCCGCCCCCTTCTCCGTATCGTAAGGCTGGGCGATCGTACAACCGCGATCGCTCCAAAATTGATGCAGCGTCAGAATTAAAGACTGAAAATTCACGAGATTTCCCCCACTGTCGATCGAGATTCGATCGGTCGCGCGCAACTACGGATCTATTCTCTCTTGATGCGATCGACAACACAATCACCCTTAAATCGCAAAATAGAAATCGCCAAAACCTATACCGGAAAAGGATTGTAGAGAAATCCGGAAAAAACTTTGAAAAAGGGGTTGACGAGATTGGCGAGGTTCATGTTATGTTAGTAAAGCGCTGAGGGGGACGAGAGAAACCCAAAGGCAAACTGAACCTTCACAACTGAATCGTTTGAAAGTTTGAGAG
>JAXHUC010000061.1:0-37476 GCA_034189805.1 Cyanobacteriota bacterium | reverse complement strand
AATATTCTGATTGGAACGATAGACTCGCGCCACATCTGCCGCACTATCAATCACCTGTCCGTCTCCGCATTCGAGGTTATAAAGTACGGAGTCCCACATCACTTCATCGCTATTATTTTTCAGGTCTAATTCGACAAATAGATAAGACGAAGGTTCTTCGGCATTATCGGCACTCAATCGCTTGTTACTAGTTCGATCGACTATTTCACGTTCGACGAACGCTTGTCGCAGTTGAAAGTCAAAACTGCCAACATCGATCGAACTTTCATCGGAGATTACAGGCGCTTCGGGTTCGACGGATTCGCTGGTATCCTCCGCAGTTTCTACATCGGGTTCCGATTCTAATTCGGCTTCTCCCGTCTCGACGGTTTCGAGGTCCTCTGGTGAATCTTGCGAGTCGAGTTCTGTTTCACCCTCGAAGTCGGGTAATTCAATAACCTCAGCGTCTTCATTGAGAGTTTCTGCGGTCTCGGTTTCTTCGTCTTTTTTGGTATCCTTGGCGTTATCGGGTTTCTGGGCTGTGGTATTTTCTCTTATTGCTTGACTCGTTGAGTTTTCGGAAGAGACACGATCGGGCGAGTCGGAAGGCGATCGATTACAACTGGCTAGAAATAGGGAAATTGAAGCGAAGGCGATCGCAATTTTTAAACTCGATCGAATGCTCGATATCGTCGGTTTCATCAAAATAATCTCCTCAAATTGTTCGGTCTCAAATTGTCGGAATCAAAACGGGCGATACCCTCAAAACTACGGGGTGGATTCAAGAGTTGTAATGTGTTGGGAAACGCGCATTCCTCGGCTAGACATTGCTGTTTCAAATAAATCCGTTGAGAGAGCTTGTTCGACAGGAAACACTCCCAATTTTCGTAACTGACCGTTGAGCATGAGTTGGGCGATACTCCCGGTTCCCGCCCCGGCTGCCACTGCGGTATCTGGATGGGTCAGCGTTAAACAGACTTGGGTCGGTTCGCCTGCTTGAGTTCCTTCGATTTTAGCGCGAATGGCCACACCTATTCCCGTCCGTTTATCGGTTATTTGGGTCATCTGATAGCTGGCTTTCGAGAGAAACTCGATGGTAGCCGGACGTTTGAGTAGTTTAGCAGGAATAAAGCGAGCAACCGCCCAGGTTAAATGATTGTAATAGTCGGGAATCGAACCGAATTTGGCGATCGCCGTTTTTACGGGAAACGATTCCGGGAGGGTGAGAATTTCGGGTACGTCAAACCAGTAAACACCTACTTTACCATAGGGTTCGGGGAACTCGACGATTTCGCGTTCGCTGTAAGGTTGGATCGTTTGCCAGCGTCCGTCAACCAGCGCCCGAAATGGTTCGATTAAGCCTAGAAACGTCGTCCGCATAATTGTTAAACCCGCCCCTCCAGACCCCCCAACCACGTAGCTTAAATGGACGGTTTCAGCGCGATCGAGTTGTTCGACTCCCTGGCGTACCATGCTATTGGAAACTCCCGGAAAAATACCGCTATTTAAAATTGCTGTGATTCCCGCTTTTTTTGCTGCTTCTCGATAGGTTAGGGCTTTGCGAACGAATGCCGGACTGTCGCTCACATCGAGATAATTGACTCCCAATTTAATACAGGCTTGAAGAACGATAGCATCTCGTTTGAGAAACGGTCCAGCGCAGTGAATGACTAGGTTAGATCGAGCAACTGCATCTTCTAGGGTTACCCGATCGGCTAAGTCTAATTTTAAATAAGAGTATGGGGAAGTTTCCGCTCTATCTTTGCGTCCGGTAATCGTGACTTTAGCTTGAGTATGTTCGACTAAATCTGCCGCAACGCTACGACCGATTCGTCCGCTTCCACCAATCACCAGCACCCGATCGTTTATCATGATTTTAAAAAGCTTATTAAAAAATAGATGTATATTTTATCAAATACAGATTCATACTACAAGAACTAACTAAAAAAAGGATATTTTTCAATTTAGAACATCGTTATCGCCTTTTACTGTCAGAATACCGTTTATATTTTCAGGTTTCATTTTAGAATAAGTCAAGTTAGACTCAATTTTTCGATCGATATAAAATGGATATTCTCGAAATACTCAAACAAGACTACCAGCGATTTCCCCAAAATCAATCTTATGAAATTTATGCAGAAGATGTTTATTTCAAAGATCCGATGAATGAATTTCGCGGGGTCGATCGATACAAAGAAACGATCGGTTTTATCGCAACTTGGTTTAAAAATATTCAGCTCGACTTACACGATATCCGCCGCAGTGGAGATGCGATCGAAACTCGGTGGACCCTAAGCTGGAATACCCCGCTTCCCTGGAACCCGCGCATTTCCATTCCTGGTCGTACCGAACTAACACTCAACGAACGAGAGGCGATCGTTTCTCACATCGATTACTGGGATTGTTCCCGCCTCGATGTTCTCAAGCAACACTTTTTCCCGAAAACCCGTTAAAGTAAATAAATGTGAACTTTGTTAAAAAAAGGGCGAGGCAATGCGGATTATCCTGATGACGGGCAAAGGTGGGGTCGGCAAAACCTCTGTGGCGGCAGCAACAGGGTTGCGTTGTGCCGAGTTAGGTCACAGAACCCTGGTACTGAGTACCGACCCGGCCCATTCCCTCGCCGATAGCTTCGATATGGAGTTGGGACACGAACCGCGCCTCGTCCGTGAGAATCTCTGGGGTGCGGAACTCGACGCACTCGTCGAACTCGCCGATAACTGGGGTTCGGTACAGCGCTACATCACCCAAGTCTTGCAAGCGCGCGGACTCGAAGGGGTACAAGCCGAAGAACTCGCCATCCTCCCCGGCATGGACGAAATTTTTGGCTTAGTGCGTATGAAGCGCCACTACGACGATGGAGACTACGACGTACTCATCGTCGATTCCGCCCCAACGGGAACTGCCTTGCGCCTGCTGAGTTTGCCGGAAGTGGGTGGTTGGTACATGAGACGTTTCTACAAACCGCTACAAGGGATTTCCGTTGCCCTGCGCCCCCTCGTCGAACCCATTTTCAAACCCATTGCCGGGTTTTCTCTGCCTGATAAAGCCGTCATGGACGCGCCTTACGAATTTTACGAACAAATCGAGGCCTTAGAAAAAGTACTCACCGACAACACGCAAACCTCTGTCCGTCTGGTGACTAATCCCGAAAAAATGGTGATTAAGGAGTCCTTGCGCGCTCACTCCTATCTCAGTTTGTATAACGTGGCAACGGATATGGTGGTTGCCAATCGCATTATTCCCCAGGAAGTCACCGATCCGTTTTTCCAACGCTGGAAGGAAAACCAGCAGCAATACAAACAGGAAATTCACGATAACTTCCGTCCCCTGCCAGTGAAAGAAGTACCACTGTATTCCGAGGAAATGTGTGGACTGGCTGCCCTCGAACGACTCAAAGAAACCCTCTACGGCGACGAAGACCCCAGCCAGGTCTACTATAAGGAAACCACCTTGCGGGTCGTCCAGGAAAAGAACGACTACACCCTCGAGTTATACCTGCCAGGAACCCCTAAAGACCAAATTCAACTGAGCAAAACTGGCGACGAGTTGAACGTGCGCATCGGCAACCATCGGCGTAACTTGGTCTTACCCCAAGCTCTAGCAGCACTGCAACCTTCTGGGGCGAAGATGGAAGAAGACTATCTAAAAATCCGCTTTGCCAACGTGGCGTAATCCCTGAAAATGGCTTTTGGGTTCCAAACCAGTGGACTCGAACCTTGAAAAAATTGGGGAATCTGTCAGCCATGTTAACCATCAATATTCGTCCCTACGAACCCACTGACTGGTCTCGGCTGTGCGAAATACACGACGCATCGCGCCTTGACGAACTCGGTTTTACCGTCGGGACCGATGCGTTTTTGACTCTAGCGCAAACGGCCGAAAACGAGGGTCTTTTTGATGGCAAACTCTTTGTCGCCGAAGTGGAGAATGTGGTGCGGGGGTTTGTTGCCTATAGCGACGAGGAACTCGCTTGGTTGTATGTCGAGCCTCCGTTTTATCGAAAGGGTGTGGGACGCGCGTTAGTTCGACATGCGATTGCCGACTCAGCACCCACTATGGAAATTGAAATGCTTGAGGGGAATGCACCCGCTCTAGAACTGTATCTTTCTGAAGGCTTTAAGGTGATAAAGCGCGTTGAAGGTCAGCTTAAAGGTAATGAGGATTTTGCGGCGGTCGGTCTTGTGTTGAGGCGTGAAGGTATTTAGGAGAAGCCGATCGAATTAGGTGAGATGCAAGCGAGTCCAGAAGTTTTGTAAGCATTCAGCTGTCAGCCGGAGCGCGATACTCCATGCGGAGTCGCTACGCGAACGGTTGGTTTTAAGTCCCGAAAGCTAGAACTTTAACGGATTTTCGGCTTGCAGACTCTAAATTCTCCAGGAAACGAGAACTCCGACTTAACTAATGCGCTCGTGCATTTTCACTGCGATCGCGCTCCAGCCGATCGCTGAGTGCTGAATGCTTACGAAGTTTGTACCCTTCGGTTTGTATATTTCTTTGGCGATCGAGGTCGATCCGATCGGAGTTTTTACGGAATAATTGAGTCTAAATATTCGATCGAACAACCGCACAAATACAGAGATACTATTTTCTGTCCGGTCAATTAATGTTTTTTGTATATAAAGTTTTTATAAAGTCACCATAAAGTTTATTCGATAATTTGTTCTTGAATTTAAAAACTAGAAGTAGACACTTTTGAAAGTGTTACAATCCGGCAATTTTTTGGATGCCAAGTCACTCTACAATTTTGATGGCATCTTAAAGGCTATATTATTAATCATCTGAATCTACCACTATTAATTCCGCAATCCTACTAGGTTGACAGAGATTAATTCAAAATGTAAAGATAATAGGGACTTGAGAACCGCAAGTAGAATCTGAAGTCGAACGCTCGATCGAAGAATTACTTTTGTCTCTAAAAGCTAAATGGAAGAACAGAATATCTGTTTGACTGAGTACCTGAGAATCTTGCCACTTTTCTCAAACCAGGTATTTTCACGCTTATTCCTTGATATCTCGTGCAGTTTTGCACTTTAAATTCAACTCGCAAACTATCAAAATTAATGAACTAAATCGGTCAAACTTGCTATAGCTGCGACGTAGCAATTCGACTCTATATGTTAAGTTTTTGAATCTTTTCGTTTTATTTTTCAAAGAACGAAGAGTAAGTTTCTGATGATTTTTTTTTACAGCGATCGAACAAACATCAGGAATGCATCAAGCTTAGTCATTTTCTAGAACTCTGAACTCGCTCCTACAAAAAACGTCAAGATATTCCCAAATCGATCGGATAAACCGATTGAAACGAATTTAATGTGGGTAATATCTGGTGAATTCTTTCACCTCTTCCATTTACTGCGAATTCCAGAGGCTAGAGCCAGAAATTCTAGTTTTTTTGTATCTAGGGTTATGTGAACTCGAAATGGTTCTTTAACCCATCGATCGACATGTCAACAGTAGATTTGAAGAGCAACCATGAACGTTAAACTCTCTCTCAATACCACCAACATCACCACGCCTCTGGAAGCCTACAGCCATCAAGATCTCGTTCCTTTTTCGACGGTTTCTCCCGATGGTCTCGAAGTCACCCTAGCCGGAAATAGCTGGAAGAAACTAGCGCTTGGCAGCGGCTACACCATCACAGAAAATACCGTTCTCGAATTCGACTTCCAAAGTAATTCCCAAGGGGAAATTCACGCCATCGGCTTCGAGAATGACGATGTTCTTTCCGGTTCTGGGTTCAATCGCTTCCAACTCTTCGGAACTCAAAATGGTGGTCGCCAGACCTATCGCGACTATCAGGCTGGTAGTGGATGGCAGTCTTATCAAATCGATGTCGGGCGCTTCTTCACCGGAGATTTCGACTTTCTGACCCTGGTCAACGACCATGATGTCGCCAATCCCGATGCCGAAAGTCAGTTTGCCAATATTCGCCTTTACGAACCCGAAGTCGCCGTGACGCTTGGGGAGACGACAACCGATGCCGACCTGAGTCGCTATAGCGGTCAAGATGCAGACCCTCACTTCAGTATCTCCCCCGACAAAAACCAAGTCACCATAGCCGGAAATAGCTGGAAGAAGCTCGACCTCGGTAGCGGCTACACCATCACTGAAAATACCGTTCTCGAATTCGACTTCCAAAGCAATTCCCAAGGGGATATCCACGCCATTGGCTTCGATAATGACGAGATTCTCTCCGGTGCAGGAGCCAATCGCTTCCAATTATTTGGCACCGAACGGAACAGTCGCCAGAATTATCGCGACTATCAGGCTGGTAGTGGATGGCAGTCTTATCAAATCGATGTCGGGCGCTTCTTCACCGGAGATTTCGACTTTCTGACCCTGGTCAACGACCATGATGTCGCCAATCCCGATGCCGAAAGTCAGTTTGCCAATATTCGCCTTTACGAACCCGAAGTCGCCGTGACGCTTGGGGAGACGACAACCGATGCCGACCTGAGTCGCTATAGCGGTCAAGATGCAGACCCTCACTTCAGTATCTCCCCCGACAAAAACCAAGTCACCATAGCCGGAAATAGCTGGAAGAAGCTCGACCTCGGTAGCGGCTACACCATCACCGAAAATACCGTTCTCGAGTTCGATTTTCAAAGCAATTCCCAAGGGGATATCCACGCCATCGGCTTCGATAACGACGAAATTCTCTCCGGTTCTGCGTTCAATCGCTTCCAACTCTTCGGTACCGAACGGAACAGTCGCCAGAATTATCGCGACTATCAGGCTGGCAGTGGATGGCAGTCCTATCAAATCGATGTTGGCGATTTCTTTACCGGGGATTTCGACTTTCTGACCCTGGTCAACGACCACGATGTTGCAAATCCCAATGCCGAGAGCAAGTTTGCCAATATTCGCCTCTACGAAGCGACACCCGTAGACAATACCCCACCGACGGCGAATCTAAGTGCCGATGACTTGACCGAAAGCGGTGGCAATATCTATACGTTTACCGTCACCTATACTGACGATACGGCGATCGATGTTGGTTCTCTCGACGCGCGGGATTTGCAGGTTCTCGGCCCGAATGGGTTGGATGCAGAGGCGACGCTGCTGTTGGTAGATGAGGATAGCGACGGAACGCCTCGGACGGCCACCTATCAAATCGACGCACCCGATGGCAGTTGGAGTGCGGCGGATAATGGAAATTATACGGTGGTACTGCGATCGAACGAAGTGAACGATACCAACGGCAACTCAGCTGTGGGCAGCACTTTGGGTAACTTTACCATCGATATCGAGGACGACTCCGTTCAAGATATTGCCGCACCGACCGCGAACTTTGGCGGTACGGACCTCACCAGCGGTGGCGGTTCGAGTTATACCTTCACCCTCACCTACACCGATGATGTCGCCGTCGATGTGTCCACCCTCGATAACAGCGACGTGCGAGTCACCGGACCCGATGGTTTCGGGACTACGGCGAGTTTGGTGAATCTGTCCGACAACACCGACGGCACGCCGCGTACCGCGACCTATCAAATCAACGCGCCGGGTAGTACTTGGGATAGCAGCGACAACGGCACGTATACCGTCAAAGTGCGAGGCAACCAAGTCAAAGATACCAGCAATAAAGCCGTTGCCAGCGGTTCGGTGGGTAGCTTCGAGGTAGATATCGACAATGCGAACGCGAACACAGTAGCGAAGTTTGGCATGTTCGAGCAATCCTTTACCGATGCGGGGAATTACAGCAATCCCTACGCTGACGTGACGGCAACGGCAACCCTCACCGCACCTGGCGGCGAAACCCAAACCATTCCCCTGTTCTGGGATGGTGGCGACTCCTGGAAGTTGCGCTATTCTCCGGATCTAAAGGGAACCTGGAATTGGTCGATTAATTCTAGCGATTCCGGACTCGACGGAGAATCGGGCAGTTTCCAAGTGGTGGCTTCGACCAACCGAGGCGGCATTCAAGCCGACCCGGACAATCCCTACCATTTCGAGTACGAGGATGGCACGCCGTTCTACTGGTTTGGAGATACCAACTGGCGACTGGGCAAAACCGACCCCACCGAAAATCTCGATCGCGCCGCTGTCTTCGATTATATCGATACGCGAGCGGGCCAGGGTTTCAACTACATTCACGCCAACTTCGGGAATGGAACTGTCACTGGCAACGCACCGAACGAAGGGGGTTCCCTCTGGGCGGGTAGTTTGGGAAATGAAGTCAATCCCGGCTATTTCCAGGAGTTAGACACTCGCATCGAATACGCCAACTCCAAAGGCATTACCGTGGGCTACATGCTCGACTGGGCGCAGGGTTGGGACGACTACACCGCCGGCGAACGGGAACGCTATGCCGAGTACGTCACCGCCCGCTACAGTGGCTATAACGTCGTCTTCATCGTGTCTGGGGAGTACGACGAAACCCTCAACGACGCGGCATACAAGGCGATCGGCAATACGATCGACGCGACTGACCCCCACGATCGCGCCATTGCCATCCACCCCTCCCGCACCGCCGAAGCGTTGGCCAAGGAACCGTGGAATAGCTTTGGCGATTACCAGCAACGCTACTCCTCCCTGCACAGCCGCATTTTGGGAGCGCGCGACCACAACAAACCCGTCGTTAACTCGGAATACGCCTACTACCTGCGGGACTCCAACGGCGACGGTCAGGTAGATAAAGACAACAGCGAGACCTTAGAAGATATCCGCCACGCCACTTGGGATATCGTGATGGCCGGGGGCTACATCGTCACCGGATGGGGAACCACCTATCTGGGAGGCAAGCGCGATCCGGGCAAGTTCAATGTTGACGATCCCCGCAACGACGATTGGGAAGAAGACGTGCAGTACGTGCGGGAATTCTTCACCGACCGTGAATGGTGGGAGTTAGAACCCGCCGATAACCTGATTAGCGGCAGTGGCGGGACGAAGTACGCCCTTGCCGAACCGGGAGAGCAGTACGTGGCTTACTCGCGAGGCAGCGGCAACAACCGGACGCTGTCTCTGGGCAACGTATCCGAAGCCACCTACCGCGTCCAGCGTTTCGACCCCCGCACCGGAACCTATACGGAACTTAACGACTACACGGGGAACGGTTCGGTGACCCTAGATCCGCCGGATAACCGGGACTGGATTTTCGTGCTGACCCGTCGAGGCGGTATCAGCAGCCAAAGTACCGGCAGCAGCTATATCGGTACCGATGCTAACGACGAATTGGTTGGAGATGCGGGAGATAATGCGATCGCCGGAAATTGGGGCAGCGACATCCTCACCGGTGGCGGCGGCGCAGACAGCTTCGTCTACGCCTCTCACAGCGATCGCGCCGATACGATTACCGACTTCGGCAGCGACGATATCCTGCAAATTTCCGCCTCTGGCTTCGATGGTGGATTGGTGGACGGGGTTGACCTGAGCGAGGGAACGGCCGCCGACACTGGCGTGTTGGTTAATGGTTCCACCCCGATCGGCACCAGCGCCAATTTCCTCTACGATGACGGAGTACTCAGCTTCGATATCGATGGAGTCGGTTCGCAGGATGCCGTCGTCCTGGCAACCCTCGAAGGCGCGCCAAGTCTGAGTGCAAGCCAGTTTGCCATCATCGGTTAATTTGAGCTTGGGTAGCTCTCGGGGGCTTGGGTAGCTCTCGGGGGCTTCGGGAGTCAGAATGCAATATTCCCCCGTTTCTCCCGTTTCTTCCGTTTCTCCCCCTGCCCCTGCCCCCGTTTCCCATCTTCCTTCAATACTGAATCCGATCTTGGGTCTTCTTCCCGTCGGCATTCTTTTCCAAGAACTCGATAATCTTCCCAGCCACGTCAATTTCGCTGGCTTTCTCGATTCCTTCGAGTCCGGGAGAGGAGTTCACTTCCATAATCACCGGACCGTGGTTCGATCGCAGTAAATCGACTCCTGCCACTCTCAATCCCATTGCTTTTGCCGCCCGAACGGCGGTACTGCGTTCTTCTGGAGTTAGCTTAATATTTTCGGCTTTGCCACCGCGATGGAGGTTCGATCGAAATTCCCCCTCAGCCCCCTGACGCTTCATCGAAGCCATCACCTTATTGCCAACCACGAAGCAGCGAATATCCATCCCCTTAGCTTCTTTGATGTATTCCTGAACCAGGATATTGGCATCGAGTCCCCGAAAGGCTTCAATCACCGACTTCGCCGCCTGATAGGTTTCGGCGAGTACTACCCCAATTCCTTGGGTGCCTTCAAGTAACTTAATCACCAACGGCGCACCCCCCACCATATCGATTAAACCGTCGATATCCTTGGTGGAGTGGGCAAATCCAGTCACGGGTAAGCCGATGCCTTCGCGGGAGAGGATTTGCAGGCAGCGCAACTTATCCCGAGAACGAGAAATGGCTTGGGATTCGTTGGCCGAAAACACGCCCATCACTTCAAACTGCCGTACTACTGCCGTTCCGTAAAAGGTATGGGACGCGCCGATACGAGGAATCACCGCATCTACATTCGATAGCGGTTCGCCCCCGTACACCACCATTGGTTTGTGGGCGGTAATATTCATCGAACAACGCAGGTAATCGACGACGCGCACGGTATGCCCCC
Source organism: Cyanobacteriota bacterium (assembly GCA_034189805.1). Lineage (GTDB taxonomy): Bacteria > Cyanobacteriota > Cyanobacteriia > Cyanobacteriales > Geitlerinemataceae > Zarconia. The sequence continues at coordinate 26,967 of JAXHUC010000061.1, read as the reverse complement.
GTTCTTCCCCGGCTTCTCTCAAGCGACGAGTGGAGTAGAGCTGGGCGTTTTGGGATAGGATAGCGATATTCATAGCAATTCGTCCTCATTTTTGGATTCGACAGGGCGATCGTCCGTCGAACTCCACAAAAACGATCGACCCGGATCGACCAAAAATCGTTGGCGTACTGCCTCGCGTCCCAGTAACATGCGGAAGCCCATCAGAGATCGATCGGTCAGCGTTAGCTCGATCGACCATTGCCTGTCGCCTAATTGTACCAAGGTGCGGATGAAAGGGCGCAGTTGCGGCGTTCCCCCAGAGTTGCGGACTTCGCGGCGATCGAAAATGGGGGCAACGGTCTCGATAATTTGCGTGTCGTCTCGTTGGAGGGGATGGACATTGAAACGCACCCAAGGTTTGCCATCGCGATCGAACTCTTGAATATCGAAAGCATGGAGGGCAGACGATCGCGCTCCGGTATCGATTTTGACTTTAATTCGATCGACACTTAATTCGGGTAAGGCAACATGTTCTCGCCAGCCGATAAAAGGAAGTTTCTGGGTCACTGGAAAACACTTACGAATAAAAATCGCACAAGGATAAGTCTATAATGCTACGACCGTTTCGGTTCGAGGAAACGCGCAACCATTCTAAAAGTTCTGGCAATATCTTATCATTTTCTGGCAATCGCTGTAAGTTTTATTCGTATTTTTTATTCAAAGACGATCGGGGATTGTTAAACTCCAAGTAAAAATTCAGCACGAGCGCGAACGGCGGTCGGTTTTTGAATCAAATACATTCAGCATTAGTTGAATCGAAGTTCTCACGTTTTGGGAGAATTTGGAGTTTTTAGCACGAGAATCCATTGAGGTTTTAGATTTTGGAACTTAACACTAACTGATGGATAACGGCTGAATCCTTACAACTCTAATATCCCAGAAAAAATCAAAAAAAATAAATTATTCACGATTTATCGATCGAAGTTAAATCTTATCATTTCATCTTCTTGCCAAGATTTAACTTCGTGTCCTTTGTGCCTTTATGGTTCGTTTAAATCAATATTTATTGAATGCAAAATCCCCAATAAAGCTGTAAAATCATTAAAAAAGATTAAGCATTACAATGAACTTATATTACATCTTCGGCTTCTTAGCGATCGTCTTGGTCAGTGGGATTCTGTGGTATCTCCTCGTCCCTCGCCGCTATCAATCCTCAGACACCGTTGCCAACTCTTACGACGAATGGACCGAAGACGGTATCCTCGAATTCTACTGGGGAGAACACATCCACCTCGGTCACTACGGTTCGCCACCCCACCGAAAAGATTTTATCACTGCCAAAATCGACTTCGTGCACGAAATGGTGCGTTGGGGCAAATTAGACCAATTACCGCACGGGACGACGGTGTTAGATGTCGGTTGCGGGATTGGGGGCAGCAGCCGGATTTTAGCCAAAGATTACGGCTTTGCCGTTACGGCCGTCACCATCAGCCCCCAACAAGTGCAACGGGCGCAGGAGTTGACCCCAGAAGGCGTGGATGCCACATTTCAGGTAGATGATGCCATGGCCCTATCGTTCCCCGATGCCAGTTTTGATGTGGTGTGGTCGATCGAAGCCGGGCCGCACATGCCCGACAAAGCCGTGTTCGCGCGGGAGTTGATGCGAGTCCTCAAACCCGGTGGCGTGCTGGTAGTCGCTGACTGGAACCAACGGGACGATCGGCAAAATCCCCTCAATTTCTGGGAAAAACCTGTCATGCGGCAACTCCTCGATCAATGGTCTCATCCGGCATTTTCGAGTATTGAAGGATTCTCGGAATTGCTCGCCGAAACCGGATTCGCCGAGGGCGAAGTGGAAACCGCAGACTGGACGAAACCCACCCTCCCCTCCTGGCTGGATTCGATTTGGCAAGGGGTGGCGCGACCCCAAGGATTGGTGAAGTTTGGCGTTTCGGGCTTTTTCAAATCCCTGCGCGAAGTCCCCACGTTGCTGCTGATGCGGTTGGCATTTGGGGCGGGTTTGTGCCGATTTGGGATGTTTCGCGCCGTGCGCAATGCCGGGGAAATGGCGAGTGCGACATCCGAAGATGCGAAGGCGAAGGTCTAATCGGAATCGGCAAGTGTGCTTGACGAAGGTGGAAAGTATCGGAGAAAACCCAAGAAGCGATCGCCGGGTCTTCGCGATGATTTCTCGTCAGTGTCTTGGGTGGTGTATCAGACCTATTTGGTTCTCCTCACCCGGCATGGCTTGCGGTGGCAATGTCCGGTCGAACCGCAATCGATTTGCCTCTTTGAATAAAAACTCAAGCCGTCAAGCGGCGATCGATTCTACCGAGAGGCTGTACGATCGTTCTCACCTTCCCGTTCTTTCTCTACCCGATCCCGAACTGAGGTGAAACATCCGAACCCATGTCAACCGATCGATCGACTGATAAAACCAAACTGCGAAAATCGCTTCTGCAACAACGCCAATCCCTAACTCCGCAAGAATGGCGGCAAAAAAGCGATCGCCTCTGCACTCACCTGCAATCGTCTCCCCATTTCAGCACCGCCAAAACCATTCTCGCCTACTTCAGCTTTCGCCAAGAACCCGACCTCGGGCCGCTCTCGATCCACTCTCATCGCTCCCAAAACTGGGGCTTTCCCCGATGTGTCGGCAAACATTTGGTCTGGCATTTCTGGCAACCGGGCGATCGCCTAGAAAAAGGCGCGTACGGCATATCCGAACCCCACCCCGACGCGCCGCCAGTTGACCCAGAAGCGGTAGACTTAATTTTAGTTCCGGCAGTGGCGTGCGATCGACTCGGCTATCGCCTGGGATATGGCGGTGGCTACTACGATCGCCTTTTGGATGCACCGGAATGGTCGTCCAAATCCACCATCGGTATCGTGTTTGAATTTGCCAATCTTCCCCAACTGCCGATCGAACCTTGGGATAAACCATTACAGGCTGTCTGTACGGAATCAGGCATAAACACCATTAATTAGAACGATTGCAGAGCGAACGAACCATTCATCATTGAAAATATGAATCGATCGACTTGGAAAACTATTGGGATTTATGCATTGCTCGGGGCGATCGCCTTTGTGATGCTGTTTCCTTTGTTGTGGCTGGTGAGTACCGCCTTCAAGTCTGCCGATGAAAATCTTTTTCAATTTCCACCCCAATTTTTACCCGATCGACCGACGTTTGAAAACTTCATCAAAGTTTGGCAAGCGCAAACCTTCGGACGCTACTTTTTTAATAGTACTTGGGTGGCATTCCTCACGGTTATTTTAAACTTATTATTTTGTTCTTTAGCAGCCTATCCCCTCGCGCGGCTAAATTTTAAAGGACGACAAGTTATTTTTGCGGGAATTCTATCGACCCTAATTATTCCCTTTCAAATTATTATGATTCCCCTCTATATTTTAACCGTAAATCTCGGTTTAAGAAACACCTATTTCGGGATTATCTTCCCTTTTCTTGCCAGCGCTTTTGGAATTTTTCTCCTCCGCCAAGCCTTTGCCGAAGTTCCCAAAGAACTCGAAGAATCTGCCCGAATGGATGGTTGTTCGGAATTGGGATTGTGGTGGTTTGTGATGTTGCCCTCCGTTCGTCCGGCCCTGGTCACTTTAGCTATTTTTACCTTCATCGGTTCTTGGAGCGATTTCTTGTGGCCGCTGATGGTTCTCGACAAACCCGAATACTACACCCTTCCGTTGGGTGTCGCGGCTTTAGAAGGTACGTTTTCTCTCGATTGGCGATTGGTGGCAGCGGGTTCGGTCATTTCGATCGTCCCGGTTTTCTTATTATTTCTCTTCCTCCAACGCTATATTATCGAAACCAATATTAGCAGCGGCGTAAAAGGTTAAAAAACGTTGGAAAGTGACGTTCGATCGCCGTAAGGATTCAGGTGGGATTTTAGATACAGCTAGGTTAACAATCTGTAGGGGCGGGTTTTGATTTGTAATTTTAGGCAAGTCTTCCAAGATATTGCTAAACCCTTACATCGTTTTCGTTCGTCGTCGAGACCTGAATGCTTACCGATCGCCCACTTTAGGCTTTCAGTTCCCCCGACCTGAATCGGAAAACGGCTATAGCCCCCCCGAACATTTACCTCTTGGGTGCGCTACACTGCCAAAAGTGCGATCGCGATCGGCGGTTTCATCAGACCTACGATTACCGTTTTTCATGGCGATCGCCCTTAAGTAATTCTTTCCGAACTAGATTCGCCCGACTCGATTTTATCTTCCGTAAAATGCAATATCGACAATTTGGCAGAACCCAGCTTCAAATGCCCGTTTTTTCCTGCGGTGGAATGCGCTATCAGCATTCTTGGAAAAATATTCCTCCCGAAGAAATTCCCGAAGAAAATCAACGGAATTTAGATGCAACCATTCGTCGTTCCCTCGACTTGGGAATTAACCATATCGAAACCGCGCGGGGTTACGGAACCTCGGAAATTCAACTGGGACGAGTTCTGCCGAAACTACCGCGAGAAAAACTCATCGTCCAAACGAAAGTCGGACCGAAAGCCGACCCGAAAGAGTTTCGCAGAAATCTCGATATCTCCCTGGCGAATTTAAACCTCGACTATATCGATTTATTGGGAATTCATGGGATTAATACCCCAGAACGTCTCGAGGATAGCATTCGTCCTGGCGGCTGTTTGGATGTCGTGCATCAACTGCAAAAACAGGGTCGAATTCGATTTGTCGGTTTCTCCACTCACGGACCGACAGATGTCATCGTGAAAGCGATCGAAACCGATCGATTCGATTACGTCAATTTGCATTGGTACTATATCAATCAGTTGAACTGGCCGGCGATCGAAGCAGCAAATCGCCACAATATGGGAGTGTTTATTATCAGTCCCTCAGACAAAGGCGGTAAACTCTACAGTCCGCCGGCGAAACTCGTCGAACTCTGCCAACCTCTGAGTCCGATGGTGTTTAACGATCTGTTTTGTTTGAGCCACCCTCAAGTTCACACCCTCAGTTTGGGTGCCGCGCGTCCGAGCGATTTTGACGAACATTTAAAGGTGTTATCGCTATTAGATCGAGCTGAGGAAATTTTGCCCCCAATTTTAGAGCGATTGGAAGGAGAAGCCGCGAACGTTTTGGGAGAAGAATGGGTAAAAACCTGGGATATCGGTTTACCCAAAATTGAAGAAACTCCCGAAAAAATTAATATCAAAACGATTCTCTGGTTGAGAAATTTAACCTTGGCTTACGATTTGCTCGAATATTCCCAATCTCGCTACAACTTGCTTGGTAATGGCGGACATTGGTTTCCAGGAAATCAAGCCGGAAATATTGACGGGATCGATCTAAGCGATTGTTTGGTGAACAGTCCCCACGCCGATCGCATTCCAACTCTACTCGCTCAAACTCACCAGTTACTCGAGGGGAATAATAACAAGCGTTTGTCACAGTCTTAACTCATCGGTTATCGAAATCTGCGCTGGTACTTTGATGATTTGACCGAGAACTTTTGCTCTAAGCATTCAGCACTCAGCTATTAGCTGTCAGCCATCGCCAGAAAATGCACGAGCGCATTCGTTGAAGCGCGGGTTTTCCCGACGAAGAGAATCCCGAATCTTCGATCGGCTTTTTGGTTAAAATTTCAGCTTTTAGAGCTAGCAATAAGCTGACGGCTGACGACTGATGGCTGAATGCTTACGAGTATTCTTCTGTTCTAAGGAACATCCGCCCCATACTCTCAGACATGCGGTGTGGTTCGATCGATAAAGTTATGTCCGCACACATCAATTTTTGTTACAGTCTCAAACAGCGCTCGATCGCCCCTAGACCTCTTCAAGGTCGGGCTTTTCCTCCTCACCCTTTTTATATTTGCATTCCTTCAACTTGTTAAATCTTGTTTTAGAGTTGCCCTCGATCGAGGTGAGTTGCGCTTCAATAATCACTACACGAAACCGACACGTTACTCACCTCGATAATCAGTAAAGAATCAAGAACGATGAAGCGACCCTCACAGCTAATCCGACTAATATTCGATTTCTATCGGGAGAATCCCAGCGAGTTAGTGCAGCTCGAACCCCTCAAAGACGCGCAAGTTTTCCGGCGTTGGGGAGTCTGGTACATTCGCGCGCGCGACCTCCCGCAAGCCGAAGCGCTCCTCGATATTCGTCCGTTGCTCGAAGACCCCATTCTCCAACTGCGTCTAGCGCGCAAAATTAAGATTTTGGTCGGTCGAGAACTCTTTGCCCGATTTGCCGTCGGGTCTGACGAACCCATCACACGTTCCACCCAGCAGCTCTCCCGCGATGGATAAGCACGCAGGTGTGGCGAAAAACGTTGGGCGCGAATAACAACAAGGCGATCGTTAACTTCTATCTCGAGATACTTGTATTTGTATAAAAATATGCCGACAAGGGACAATTCAAGAGATAATCTGGTTACACCTCTAAAGCTGTAACGAGTTCAAGCTTGAAAGTTACTCGCCAATTCGCTCAACTTCCTGTCGCTTCCCACTGTCCGGCCCAACGATTTCGGCGGGATGATGGTCTGACGATCGTCCATCAATATCTCCCGGCAACCCCCGTTGTCATTGCTGACGTATGGGTGGGGGCTGGAGCGCTCGTCGAGCCAGAAGGTTGGTCGGGTATGGCACATTTTCTCGAACACGCGATCTTTAAAGGAACCGATCGCCTGCCTCCTGGTGCGTTCGATCTCGAAATCGAGAATCGGGGTGGAGCGACAAACGCCGCCACTAGTCACGACTACGCCCATTTTTTCATCGCCACGGCCGATCGATATTTCCCAGAAACGCTCCCCTATCTCGCAGAAATTTTGCTCCACGCGGCCATCCCCGAGGACGAATTTATCCGGGAGCGCGATGTCGTCCTCGAAGAAATTCGTCAAGCCCACGATAACCCCGACGATGTGGCGTTTGACGCGCTCATGGAAACGATTTACCAAGTCCATCCCTACAAAAAACCAATTCTGGGGGCGGTCAACGAACTCATCGAGCGATCGCCCCAAGAAATGCGCTGTTTTCATCAAGCGCACTACCAACCTGAGAATATGACCGTCGTCATTGCTGGCGGCATCCGAGAAGATCTCGCTCTCGAGTCGATCGAAGACTGCTTTCGAGACTTTCCATCTCCCCGGCCCTGTCCGACTTCAGTCGTCCGAGCCGAACCCTGCATCGATACCGTGCGTCGGCGCGAACTCATTTTACCCCGGCTAGAACTGGCACGGTTGAATATGGCATGGCTCGGTCCCGGTGTCGAACGACTCGACGATGCCTACGGATTAGATTTACTCGCGGTTATCCTCGCTGGCGGCAGATCGTCGCGCCTGGTTCGCCAACTGCGAGAAGAGCGACAATTCGTCCAGTGGATTAGCAGTCACTTTTCCCTCCAGCGAGATTCGAGTTTGTTTACCATCGGTGCCGGACTCGAACTCACCTATCTCAAAGTCGTCGAAGAATTTGCCCAGGCAGCGATCGCCCGATTGCAAACCACCCTCGCGTCGGAGATCGAGATCGGGCGAGCCAAACGCCAACTGTGCAACGATTTCGCCTTTTCGACGGAAACCCCCGCCCAGCTTGCCGGTTTGTACGGATACTATCAAACCCTTGCCGAAGCCGACATCGCCACCATTTACCCTCAGAAAATTCAAGCCTTTACCGCCGAAGAACTCCGGCAACTCGCCCGTCGTTACCTATCTCCCGATCGCTACGCAGTTACCGTTGCCGTCGGGGAGTAGTACGCTCTCAGCTTAGAGACAAGGGAGAGAAACGGGGGAAATGGGGGAATGAATGCAAAATTCTTCCTTGTCTTCTCAAGCCTCCGAGAGCTACCAAAGCTCCCCCAGCTTCTCAAGCCTCCGAGAGCTACCAAAGCTCCCCCAGCTCCCCCAGCCTCCCCACTCCCCATTCCCCGTTCCCAACTCTCTCTTTCAGTCCGAAAAACCCCAGAACTTTGATGGCTCGACCCACTTCCACGACTCGCAAAACCACCTTAAAAAACGGCATCGTCGTCATCGCCGTTGAAAACCCGACCGCCGATATTATGGCCGCTCGTATCTTTTTTGGAGCTGGCAGCCGTCGGGAAACGGGCGATCGGGCCGGAATCGCTCATTTGCTCGCCACAGTGATGACCAAAGGAACCGAAAATCGGTCGTCGATGGATATTGCCGAACAGGTCGAATCCGTGGGTGCGAGTTTGGGAACGGATGCGGCTTCGGATTATTTCGTCCTCGGTCTGAAAACCGTTTCGGCAGACTTTGCGGATATTTTGACCCTCGCCGGGGAAATCTTGCGACGACCGACCTTTCCCCAGACAGAAGTGGAGTTAGAGCGGCGTTTAACCCTACAAGCGATTCGCTCTCAAAAAGAGCAACCCATGTCTCAAGCCTTTTCCCAACTGCGCAAATCGATGTATGTCGAGCATCCCTACGCCCGATCGAGTTTGGGAACCGAAGCCAGCGTGGCCGAACTTACCCCAGAAGATTTGCAACACTACCATCAAACCTACTTTCGCCCGGATAATATGGCCATCGGCGTGTCCGGTTGCCTCGATCCGGCTGAAGCGATCGCCCAAATCGAGCGGGTTTTCGGAGATTGGCAAGCACCGGACCAACCCTTACCGGTAGACGCACCCCCACCGATTAGCTCTGCACCGGGATGCTGGAGTACCGCTCAAGATACCCAACAGTCGATCGTCATGCTCGGCTATCTCGGACCGTCGGTGTCCATGGGAGAATTCTCCTACGGGGTTTCGCGAGATTATGCCAGCCTCAAACTGCTCGATACCTATCTCGGCAATGGATTATCCAGCCGCCTGTTTGTCGAACTGCGGGAAAAACGGGGTCTGGCATACGATGTGTCCGCATTTTTCCCCACCCGACTCGATCGCTCCCACTTCGTCACCTACATCGGCACCGCACCGATGAATACCCAAACGGCTCTCGAGGGATTGCGCGACGAAGTGACCCGGCTGCGAACCACTCCCCTGACCCCGGAGGAACTACAAGCCTCGAAAAATAAACTTTTGGGACAATATGCCTTGGGCAAGCAAACTAACGCTCAATTGGCGCAGATTTACGGCTGGTACGAGATGATGGGATTGGGCGTGGAGTTCGACGATCGATTTCCCGAAGCGGTCGCGGCGGTGACCTCAGATATGGCGATCGAAGCAGCCCGACGATATTTAAACGAACCCTATATTTCCCTAGTCGGACCGCAGGGGTTTATCGATGCGGCTCTTGCATCGGATTGAAGGAAATGGGGAGATGGGGGAGACGGGAGACGAGAGATGAGGGAGATGAGGGAGATGAGGGGGACAAGGGAGACAAGGGGACAAGGAAGAATTTTGGATCTGGCATTCATTCTTCCCCAGCTTTCCCTGCTCCCCATTCCCCATTGGTGAAAGGTTAAGCAATTTTACTAAATGTCAAGTTGACTGTCTCGAACAGCTAGACTCCTTTGATGCTAGTGTTTTCCACGATTTCACTCTGGTGCGCGGGGGGTTCGGGGGAGTAGAGGGGCCCCCGGCGGGGGGTTTGGGGGGAGACCCCCCAACTCCGGGTTTTCGGTAGATTATTACGTGGTTGACAAAGTGAATACAGCCTTAACTTGTCACCAATGCCCATTCCCCGTTCCCCGTTCCCCGTTCCCCACGACATCTAACGATTCGACAATTGAATTCGATCGCTGAGGCGATCTAACGTTTGCTTGAGATTGGGATCTGTATTTCTGAGTTGGGAGATTTTCTCGCAACTATACATCACCGTTGTATGGTCTTTGCCGCCAAAAAGTTCGCCAATTTTGGGCAAACTCAAATCCGTATATTGACGCATTAAATACATCGCAACTTGTCGGGCCTGGCTAATTTCGCGGCGGCGAGAATTACTTTTCAAATCCTCGATCGAAATATTAAAAATTTCCGTTGCTGCCTTTAAAATCGTTTCGGGCGAGGCTTCAATTTTCTCCATTCTCGGATTGAGAACCGGGGCAATATTTTCGACGGTCATCGGCAAACCGGAAATGGAAATATAGGCGACCGCTCGAATTAACGCCCCTTCTAATTCCCGAATATTTGAGGTATAACTCGCGGCAATATATTCGATCGCCTCTCGAGGAAGACGCATATTTTCGTATTCGGCTTTTTTTTGCAAAATGGCCATGCGCGTTTCCAAATCCGGGGCTTGGATATCGGCAATTAACCCCATCGAAAATCGAGAACACAGGCGTTCTTGCAAGCGAGGAATGCGATCGGGCGGGCGATCGGATGCCAGGACGACTTGTTTTCCCGCTTCGTGTAAGGTATTAAAGGTATGAAAAAACTCTTCTTGCGTATATTCTTTCCCTTCAATAAACTGAATATCATCGATAAGAAGCACGTCAGCGGCTCGATAGCGATCGCGAAAACTTTGCATACTATCTCGACGAATCGCCGAAATTAGATCGTTGGTAAACCGTTCGGTGGACACATAAAAAATTCTCGCATCCCCATCAATTTCCAAGCGATAGTGACCGATGGCTTGCATCAAATGAGTTTTGCCCAACCCTACACCCCCGCACAGAAATAACGGATTGAATTCGCGACCGGGAGATTCGGCAACGGCCAGGGAGGCGGCATGGGCCATGCGATTGTTCGCACCAACCACGAACCGAGAGAACAGATATTTCGGATTGAGTTGTGGGGGTTTTGCCTGTAAGGGGCGAGTGGATTTTTTTTCCTCCAAGGGCGGCGGCCAGAGCATTTCGGCTTCCGCACTGCTGGTGACGGCATCTCCCTGAACGGTACTCAAGTGAATTTCCACCGAACGGCCGAGAATGTCGCCAACCACATCGGCAATGGTCTTGAGGTAATACTTTTGCAGCCAATTGCGAGCGAAAGGATTGGGCGTGCGAATTACCAAGCTATTTTCATCCAAGGATTCGGCACTGGCCGTTTTGATCCAGGTTTCAAATGTGGGTCGGTTAAGCTGTACTTCTAAACGCTCCAGAACCTTGTTCCAGAGCTGTTCTACGGACATTTCCACCTGAAATCTACCTCAATGTCTTTGTTCGCACCGCGCGACCGTTGCAACTGGCTTTAGGCGGATTCTGAATAATCGGCGATCGCAAATACGTACAGGGTGTGAAGCAACAGCACCACCGTCCAAATCCCGGTCGTCCAGGTCGGCCAAGATCCCGTCAATCGATATAAGTTATAGACAAACCACAAACCCGAGTTGCCCGCACAGAAGACGGCAACGTGAAATGCGTAATTTAGGCGATCGCCAAAGCGCCGGAACTCCGGATCGCGTCGATCGGGTTTGCGCGGCCAAGTTGGGGGCATAAAATCTCCTCATCGATCGAGATATGTATTCTACCCCAATCTTCGCGCGGCTGAATGTTGGCCGCAGCAATTTTCCCGCCCGCGACCGTTGGGCTAGGAATTCGCGTGCTTAGAGTAAATCGGAATTTCGATCGCGAACTCCGATCCCTCCTCTGGAGACGACTGACAGGTCAGCTTCCCGTGGTGTTGTTGCACCACCACTTGATAGCTTGTAGACAGGCCCAACCCTTTCCCCTTACCGACGGGTTTGGTGGTGAAAAAGGGATCGAACAGTCGCGTTCGCACCTCTTCGGGGATTCCTTGGCCGTTATCGGCGATCGCGATTTGCACGCGGTTATTTTCGAGAACTCGAGTGCGAATCCGAATTTGCGGGTCACCGAAGGTCGGCGTTTCTTCGGTCTTCCGTTCGATGGCATCGATGGCGTTGTTGAGGAGATTGAAAAAGACTTGATTGAGCCGTCTGGCGTGGCAGGTCACGGGGGGTAAATCGCTGTAATCTTTGAGAACTTCAATTTTGGGGCGATCGTCTTCCGGTTCGAGGCGATGTTGCAAAAGCATCACCGTACTGTCGAGACTTTCGTGTAGGTCGATGGCTTTGATATCCGCTTCATCCAGTCGCGAAAACAGGCGCAACCCCAAGACGATCGTCCGAATGCGATCGGCCCCCGACTGCATGGATTCGAGGAGTTTTTGCAAGTCGGAATGAAGAAATTCGAGGTCGATTTCTTGGATTTTCTCGTGAATTTTGGCTGTGGGTTCGGGATATTCTTCTTGGTAGAGATCGACTAAATGGAGTAAATCTTGTATGTATTCTCGCGCGGGAGCCAGATTGCTGTAAATAAAGCTGACGGGATTGTTGATTTCGTGAGCCACTCCAGCAACTAACTGTCCCATGGCGATCGCCTTTTCTTTTTGGACGATTTGAATTTGCGCGCTTTGCAAGTCTTCTAAGGTTCGTTCGAGGGTTGTATTTTTCGTTTTTAACTGCGATTGCAAGCTTTGAATGGTCAGTTGGTTTTCAATTCGGGCTAAAACTTCTTCAAATTGAAAAGGCTTGCTGATATAGTCCGAACCTCCCATTTGAAATGCTTTCACTTTATCGTTGACATCATTGAGAGCGCTCAAAAAGATAATAGGGATCGATCGCGTTTTGGGGTCTTCTTTTAACTTTTGACACACCTCATATCCGTTCATTTCTGGCATGTTAATATCGAGAAGTATCAAGTCAGGCAAGACGGTCTGCACTGCCATGATTGCCATTTTGCCACTAATCGCTTTGCGGGCATTATATCCGCGTTTTAATAGCATTTTAGACAGAAAGCGGATATTATCGAGGGTATCGTCAACGATTAAAATATCGGGTCGATCGGTGGTCATAGATATGAGAGGGGTTCTATCGAGTTCAGATGATTCGTTAAAATACAGCACGTTCGGGCCTATCTCTTCTTCAATTCTCTCTCCACTCCCCTCGGTTCACCTGATGGTTAATTGTAACTATTTCACTGAATTATTTTACGGGTGAAGTCTCGTACCCAATTCGAGCTTATCGAGACGCTCGACCCACCGATTGTCGATCGAGACCGAATCGCGCCAGCTCGATGGCAATATCGAACTGGAAGTTATTGACTAGCTCGACGATCGATTTGGCAAAAGCGACTTTTTCGGGTGGCACTCGTTCGAGCAAGTCGAAAATGAGAAGGTCGCTACATTGCAAGGCGGCATGGTGAAATTGTTCGAGCCAAGCGCTGGGCATCCGGGTAAATTCGGCTTTTAGCTCCTCTGAGGTGAGTTGGGAGACGGACTCGGGAACGTCGCCAGTGGGTTCTTCGGCTTCGTAAAGATATTCCACCCCCAAGTAGTGATTCATTTTGGCAAAAAGTTCTTCGGCGCGAAATGGCTTGCGTACGAAATCATCGCAACCGATCTGCAAGATTTTTTGTCGGTCTTCCTCAAAAGCACTCGCCGTCAGAGCGAGAATTGCGGTCGTTATCGGGTTACCCTGGTGTCCGTTGGCAGATTCTTGGTGCCGAAGTCGCTCTCGAGTCTTAATCTCGCGGGTGGCTTCGTAACCGTTCATCACTGGCATTTGCATATCCATCCAAATCAGATGTGGCTGCCAATGTTCCCAAATCTCGACGGCCTCTCGACCGTTGCTGGCTTCTCGAACGTCAAACCCCACAGAAGTCAGCAGTTTGAGCAAAAGTTGGCGATTTTCCCACCGATCTTCGGCCACCAGAATCCGGTAGTTTTCCCCAGAAGACACCAAACCGATCGCTTTGCGGCGCTCGAGAGGTTGCTTCGGTTCGATCTCCTTTTGAACTACCCGACTGACTCGAATCTGGAAAGAAAACCGAGATCCGCGATTCATCTGGCTCTCGACGGCGATCTCTCCCCCCATCAGTTCGACGAACTTGCGCGCGATGGGCAATCCCAAGCCCGTTCCCTGGCGCATCTGCAACCCCGTTGAGGTTTGCGCGAAAGCCTCAAAGAGTCGATCTCGCTCTTCGGGAGCAATGCCGGGTCCGGTATCTTCGACCTCAAAATGCAGCCACAAACTCGCCGCTGAATCCTCTGAAGCGATCGCCTCGGGAGCGTCAATAGGAGCGTCAATGGGAGCTTCAATAGGAGGCTCGATCGTCCGCACTCGCAGACTCACGCTGCCGGTCTGGGTAAATTTAATCGCATTGCCGAGCAAGTTAATCAAGACCTGACGCAACTTACTTTCATCGGTGTGAATGTAGCGAGGAACGTCGGCTTCTCGATGGAATATCAACTGCAAGCCTTTGGTTTTCGCTCGCAGTCGCAGGAGTTCTTCGAGAGTATCGAGGAGGTCGGACAAGCTGAAGCTGTCTGGGTTGAGGGTCACTCGTCCGGCTTCGATTTTGGACATGTCCAGGATGTCGTTAATCAAAGCCAGCAGGTGTTCGCCACTGCGATCGATGGTTCCGAGGTATTCCTGATACTCCTGCGGTAGGGAGTTATCGCGATTCATCAGTTGGCTGAAGCCGAGAATGGCATTGAGGGGGGTGCGCAGTTCGTGGCTCATGTTGGCGAGGAATTCACTTTTGGCTCGGTTGGCCGCATCTGCTGCTTCTTTAGCGGTTTTGAGTTGAGCGGCTTGTTCTCGGCTGCGATCGAGCATTTCCCGCACTTTTTGGGCGTTGGTTCGTTCCCGTCGGGCAATTTTTCTCAAGTGCGCTTCCAACTGTTTGCGCTCGCTCACGTTCACCCCAATCCCCCAAGACGACCAACCGGCGATCGGAAAGCGCTCGGAAATACTCGACCAAGCGATGGTTTGGGTGCTACCGTCTTTAGCTTGAATGTTCCACTCCCAATTGCGGTAGTTGTTACCCCGGATTCGCCAAGCAGTCGCCATTTGTTCGCGGTAAGTCGGATCGGGATAGAGGAGGCTCATCGCCTCGGGATTGCCGACAATTTCATCGGCGCGATATCCCGTGACGCGCTCGCATTCCCGATTCCAGAGGACGATTTCCCCTCGCTCGTTAAGAGCGTCGAGCATCACGGGCATCTCTTCGAGAATGGCTTGTAGGTGTTGCTGGTTCTGGCGCAGGGCTTCTTCTGCTTGGAGGCGATCGCGAGATTCGACGCTCAGGGCGCATGTATGGGCGAGGGAGGTGGCGAAGTTCTCCTCTTCAAGAGACCAAGTTCTCGGGGTTTGGGTATGTTCTAAGCACAGAACGCCGATGGTTTGCCCTTTGAGGTGGATGGGGACACCGAGCATCGAAGCGACAGAACACGGTGAGAGATAGGTCTGGCAAAATTCGGCCGTTCGCGGGTCGGTACAGGCATTGTCGGCGACGATCGCCCGTTCGGTATCTAATGCCTGAAAGTAGTTCGGATGGAGGTCGGCACTCAGTTGCATTCCCTGGCTGTAGTGCCCGATCGTCCGTTCGTAGAGATTCTCACAGCGCAGGATGGTACGATCGTCCTCGAAAAACCAAATACTCGCTCGTTCTATGTTGAGAACTTCGGTTGCCAGTTGAGTGATTTTTCGCAGCACGCTGGAGAAATCGCTGTCGTAACCTTTTTGAATTTTAACGAGTTCGAGCAATCCCGCCTGAGATCGCAGCAGGCGGCTTTCGCCTTCGTGCAAGACCGATTCGATATCCCGGCGGCGCAAGATCTCCCGTTCGAGGTCTGCATTGACTTGCTCTAATTGAGTCGTGCGCTGGCTGACTCGATCGTCGAGTTCTTCGTTCGTGCGGCGCAACTCGGCTTCGACATTTTGGCGTTCGGCAACTTCCTTGGCGAGTTCCCGATTGATAGTTTCTAGCTGTTCTGGGGTTTGCAGGCGCAACCAGTGAGGTAGCAGGCGATAGATGGCGATCGCCGCGTAGCCCGTCCCGATTGCCGTCGTTCCGAGTTCGAGGGCCGACAGCCAAGAGGTGGAATGCCACAGAGTCCAAAGATCGAGGAGGTATCCGGTGCCGCAGCAGATCGCGAAGATGGCAAGCAGCAAGATTTCTCGGGTAAATGCCACGTCCGGACGCTTGCGGATGAAGTAGACCAGTCCGAGGGACACTGAAAAATAGGCGCTCGCGACGAACAAATCGCCGATTGCGTGGAGTGGGGAGATGAAAACGGGCAAGAAGTAGCAGCGACCTTGTCCTGGAGATATCTCCAGTAAGAATGGATGAGTTAGGATTTCCCACATAACAGCCTTTGGGCGAGTTGAGCGCTCGAACGTTTTCGGTGTGCCAGGAGATCGGCTCGACTAAATTTTGAGAACGTACTTTACAGTTTACCGATGGATCTACCAAATGAGGTCTGTCAAATGAGGCAGTTTCATCAGACTAAAAGTATCGTAAGCAACAAACCAAATGCAGATTATTTCGGTTTGTTAATTACTTAATATAATCTATGGTTCGATCGATTTTAAGTTTGTCGGTGATGCGATCGATAAAATTCAATCCGATCGCCCTCTCCATTAAAGTCACTCCTGAAGTTTGACTTTAAATTCATACCCATTTAAGTTTGACTCAAAATCTGTGCGAAGTCGATTGCGACAATTGAAACTCAATATCTTTGACTGTAATTTTGTCAAAAGTCCGATCGCATTTCACAAAAATCGGACTCCTCTCGATAAATTATATGAATAAATTGTATAAATTTGTCTGAGTTTAAATGCTCGATTTATGTTTCAATGTGCGATCGAATCGTCAATTACGTCAACGATCGACCCAGAACGAGCCTCTAAGCTGGGTGCGGACCGGGGATAAATGACAAACTCAGCTTGCGTACCGCTTGTGTCTTGGGAAACGGAAACGGATTATTTGCGGATTTAAAGTATCGATCGCTCAGTCCTTGCGGTTTGTTTGCGATGGCGATCGCAGATTCCAGATAGACTGTAAAGAAGAATCTTTAATCATTTAGGTTCATCATCGATTGAATGTCGAAAGCTGACTACCCCTGCCTGAATATCGCGATCGCCCCCCTAAGTGCTGCCGCCGGAAATCATTTTGCCATCTGGGTTTTACACGCCCCCTATCTCGGCGGTCACGTTCATCATGACTGCCCTTGGCCCGACGAACTCGCCCAAACCTGGCAAGCCTGGCAGCAGCTTTTTTCCCTGCAACCGATGTCCTCTCCCCTGGCCGAATCGACTGCCAAAATTGGGTTGGCCGATGCTGCCAACGGTCCGGTAACCAGTTACAGCAGCCTGCTGATGCAAAAATTGGGATTGGGACTGTGGCAGTGGCTGTTCTCCGGACCGATTCAGCGCAGCTTCGCTCAAAGCCAAGGCATTGCTATGGGGCAAAACAAGCCCCTGCGGGTCCGCCTGGAACTGCGCGACCCGGATTCGATCGCTCTGCCTTGGGAGATTATGCAACCCCAACTGGGCAAACCCGCCATTTCCTTGAGTCAGCGGTTGCTGTTCGGCCGCACCACCAGCGATGTAGATGCCCTTTCCTATCGACTGGCCGATCGATCCCTCAATATTTTGCTGGTTTTAGGGCAAGAATCGGCCGGGAACGAGCGTTCTCGCCTCGATCTCGAAAAAGAAGCCACCCTTCTCGCCGAAATTTTCGCTCGCTGCGGTCAACTCAACGGGACGACACCCTATCAAGTAACGACCTTAATTCAACCCACCCCCACGGACCTGATCCAACACCTAGAAACCCACGAAACCCATATTTTCCTGTACGCGGGACACGGGATTCCCGCACCGGATGGGGGGAAATTGTTTTTGCGACCGGACACCACCCTCAGCGGCACGGAACTCGCCCACGTCTTAGTCCGCACCCAGGTTACCCTGGCGGTGTTTAACTCCTGTTGGGGGGCTTGGTCCGATCGCCTCAACCTCCAATCCATCCCCCGCAGCAGTCTGGCGGAAGTCCTGGTACACCATGGCGTTCCGGCCGTGCTGGCCATGCGCGATACGATCGCCGATCGCGAAGCCCTCAGTTTTATCGAAGCTTTTGCCAAAGCCCTCGCCCAGCAAAACAGTATCGATCGGGCCGTCTCCCTAGCGCGGCAGCAGCTTTTGACGCTGTACAAATTCAATCAGCCGGCTTGGACGCTGCCGGTGTTGTACCTGCATCCGGAGTTTGACGGCTGTCTGGTGCCCGCGCGCTTTTTCGACTCCTCCCTCACGGAACTGCCCTCCAACTCCAACACCCGCATCGGACAACCTCTTTCCTCGGCATACCTGCGCTTGGTGGGAGGCGACGATAAAAGCTGGCCGGTGCGCGCGGGACTGATGCGCGTCGGACGAACCCCCCAAAACGATCTCACCGTGGCCGAACGCTGGGTCTCCAAACGCCACGCCGAAATTTTTTACCGCAATCTCCAGCCTTCGGGGGAAAACGGCAAACCCGCCTATTTCCTGCGAGATTTTTCTCGTTACGGAACGCTAGTTTTAAATGCGGGAACCGGAAGCTGGCAAAAAGTCCACCGCCAGGAAATCCCTTTAACATCTGGGATGCAGTTCAAATTTGGTAGCTCTCAGGGCCAAACTTGGGAATTTTCGATCGAAGAATAACGATCTCGATTGCGGAACCTATTTCCACGGTCGTGTAGTCATGGAAGAACAATCGATTGTCAGCCCCCGTAAACCTAATAATTGTCCCTGTTTTCACTCATAGGTATTCTTACGATGTCTACTTTACCCAATTCTTCTAGTAAAGCTCGAGTTCAGGTCGAGTTAGACTTGCTGGCAACTTTGTTTCCCGATGCCGACTCCGGCGATCTGGCAAGTTCGGCTTATCCCTGGAATCTGACGGACGGTCAAGCCCAGGCCTACATTGCGGCATTAGAACAGAGTTTAGAAATAACCGCTCTCTCCTCAGAAGAAATTGCCAGCAGATCGAACGCGCTATTCGAGCAACTCCAACAATGTTGGCTCAGAACCGACCTTTCTTCTAAGTTTGCGGTCATCCCGAGTTCGATTTTAGACGCGATCGCCGATCGGGCAAAGCAAGCGATCGAAAGTCCTCAAGTGGTTGCAGATCGGTTAGTCGCCTGTGTTGCCGAACTGTTCCCGGAGTGGACGAGTGCCGACTTGCAAGTGCTCGCGCGTCCCTTCGCTTATGCCATGCGCGGTACCGACGGCGCGGAATCGGCAATTGCTGGCGTGCGATCGGTGGAATGGTCGGAACTCTCGCAAATCGAACAGGCCCGTTTGAGTTTGGCTGCGGCTCACTATTTTCTGCATCAAACCGACGATCGTTAATCCATTTGTTTGGCAAAAGATTGAAGCCACCGCTCTATTTTCCCGTGTTTTTGTCTGTGCGCGCGTCCCAACTGACGGACGCAGGTGTCAAGCAAGATTTCACTTCAACGGGGAAAGAGTTTTGAAATCGGATCGTTTCCGACTATTTTCTTTCCCCACTGCCTCTACATCACGTCAGAATGCTGGCGATCGTTTGATTTAATATCGTTCGATCGATAAAATGTATCGATAATATTTATCGATGAAACTTGCGGTACAGCATGGCCTTGACAGGTTGACCGCCGACCAGGTGTTGTTCGACCACTGCGACGACTTCACCCGGTTGAACCCGATCGTACCAAGTTTCTTCGGGTAATACTAATACCATCGGTCCGTTCCCGCACTGTCCCAAACACCCACAACCTTCAACGGCGATCTCGGCGACGGGATGCGCTTGGAAGGTGGCAAGAACTGCCGGGGAACCTTGGCGGCGACAGGTGCGATTTTGACAAACTAAAATGCGATCGATTTTGGGCATGGATTTTTAATTGTAAGAAATCGAGAAAGATTAGTCCTTTTTCATCAGCCATCGACACCTTCAGAAAATTCATCCTCTCCAGGTAGAAAACGATCCAACCAAACGACTAAATCTTCTAGATTCGAGAAATCCAACAATGCTTCACTCAAAGCGTCCAATTCCGAAGGTGAGAGTCGGTTAATCTTTTCTACTACTGGACTGGGAAGTTCTCCAAGACTTTGAGATAGAAGCCGTAAGATGATGGTTCGAGTTCCCTCCACACGACCTCGAATTAATCCAGCCTGTAATCCTTCTTCAAGTCCTTCTTCCCTAGACGTATTCACCACATTATTCAAGTCGCGATAATACTTCAAACTATTTTCATAACTATCCCGTTCCGGGGGAGAAAAATTAGCAATCTCTGCGATTTCAAAGAGTTGAGAAAAAATTGATTCTTCCAGGGGTTCGGGGCGATCGCTCAACTCAGGTAGATGTCGCAGTAAAAACAGCCACTTGTCTAGACGGGTCTCTAACTCTTCAAGGGTTTTAGTGAATTTAGGTAACTCAATATAAACAAACTTTAATTTGTCATAAAAGACCTCGCAGTCTTGATTTTTTAACTGCACCGTATGGATTAGGGTGTCTTCATTCTTGTGGTCGTCAAATATGAAATCTAACACGCCTACCGTATATACGGCTTTTAATCGATAGTCCCAATCCCCTTTCTCTGCTTGCTCTTGAATGGGAAAGGTTGCGTAGTAGACACTTCTATCCTTAAAGAAGTTTTGTTTGGCTTTTTGAATTTCAACGATAAACTTTTCTCCGGTTTCTCCTTCACAGTAGATATCGAAAATGGCTTTTCGATCGAGAGTTGTATTCCCTAAGTTTTCATTGCGCTTGTAGGTAACATCTCGAATGCGATGGTGAGGGGGAAGCAGAGTATTCAAGAAATCGATGAGTAAGGCTTTATTCGGTTCTGTCCCGAACACCCGTTTGAAGCCAAAATCGGTGAGGAGATTGATATAGCGCTCTTGGAGGGGATAAGCCATGAGAAAAGCCAGAGCAGTTGTGGAGATATATCTACTATTTTACGGGGTGAGGCGTGGGGAACTTCGGTATTCTTTTTTGGATTTTCCTCAAACCAAACTTGCCAAAATGAAACCTGGCGGCAAGATAGCGCAACTCTCCACCGTATTCTTCTCGTGTCGCTGTCCCCTAAAATAGGGTGAGACTCCAGCAGCAAAGCGCGCGAATGTCAGGCACGATCCCAGCACCCACCACTCCATCCCCAGACACCACTTCACTCAACCCCTTAGAACGATCGCTCAAACAGTATTTTGGGTACGATCGCTTTCGGGCGGGGCAGCAGGAAATTATCGAACAAGCCCTCTCGAATCGAGATGCCCTAATCGTCATGCCTACGGGCGGGGGAAAGTCCCTGTGTTTCCAGCTTCCGGCGTTGTTGCGAGAGGGGGTGACGGTGGTGGTTTCGCCGCTGATTGCCTTGATGCAAGACCAGGTGGAAGCGCTGCAAAATAACGGGATTGGGGCAACGTTTCTCAATAGTACCGTCAGCGGGGCCGAAGTGCGATCGCGATCGAGCGCCATCCTCTCCGGGGAAACGAAACTTCTCTATGTCGCCCCGGAACGGCTGCTGAGTGAAAGTTTTCTCCAGTTTCTGATGCAAGTGCGATCGTCTGTTGGGATTGCGGCGTTTGCCATCGACGAAGCCCACTGCGTCTCGGAATGGGGTCACGATTTTCGCCCGGAATACCGCCAAATGAAACAGTTGCGGCAAAAGTTTCCTCAAGTGCCGATGATGGCGCTGACGGCAACGGCAACCGAACGGGTTCGGGGGGATATCATCGACCAGTTGGCGCTGGTGCAACCTTACGTCCACGTCGCTAGTTTCGATCGCCCCAACTTATATTACGAGGTGCGGAGCAAAAACAGTCGCACCTACGTGGAAATCGTCAAGCAAATTCAAAAAGGCGGTTCCGGGATTATCTATTGCATGAGTCGCCGCCAGGTGGAAGAGTTGGCGTTCAAACTCCAGCGCGATCGCATTTCGGCATTACCCTACCATGCGGGACTGTCCGACAAAGACCGCAGCGAAAATCAAACCCGGTTCATTCGCGATGACGTGCAGGTGATGGTGGCGACGATTGCCTTTGGTATGGGGATTAACAAGCCGGACGTGCGGTTCGTGATTCACTACGATTTACCCCGCAATTTAGAAGGATACTATCAAGAAGCCGGACGGGCGGGACGGGATAGCGAACCGGCGCGGTGTACCCTGTTTTTGGGCTTCGGCGACGTCAGAAAAATCGAGTGGATTATCGAGCAAAAAGGGGACGAAGGGGAACGGCGCATCGCCTACCAACAGTTGCGCCGCGTCATCGACTATGCCGAAGGAACCGACTGTCGCCGCACGATTCAGTTGAGTTATTTTGGGGAAAGTTTTCCGGGCAATTGCGACAATTGCGACAATTGCAAAGAGACGAGAAATATCGAAGATCGCACCATCGAGGCGATGAAGTTTCTCTCCTGCGTAGCGCGGTGCAAGGAACGCTTCGGCACCAATCATATTATCGATGTGTTGCGGGGGTCGAAGAAGAAGAAGATTCAGCAATACCAACACGATAAACTCTCGACGTACGGGATCGGACGCGATCGCCCGGCAGATGACTGGAAATTGCTAGCGCGATCGCTTCTGCATCAGGGTTTGATGGACGAAACCACCGACGGCTATTCGGTGTTGAAACTCAATGCCCTCAGTTGGGAGGTGATGCGGCGACAGCGAACAGTGGAGATGGCCGTTCCGGTGACAGTGGCTGCGGAAAGTCGGGGAAATCGCGATCGCGCCTCTGCGGATGCGGAAATGCTGCTGTTGCGGTTGCGGGGTCTGCGCAAGGAAATCGCAGACGAACAATCGGTTCCCCCCTACGTTGTTTTTGCCGATTCGACGCTGCGGTTGATGGCGCAGCAACGACCTCAATCGTTGGGAGAGTTCGCGCAACTTTCGGGGGTGGGAAATTATAAACTCGAACACTACGGCGATCGATTTGTCAAGGAGATTCGAGAGTATTGTCAGGAGGCAATCTCGGCGACGCTGTTACAAACCCTCGAACTCTATCAGAAAGGGTTGAGTATTGCGGAAATTGCCGCAGCGCGCGAACTCAAATCGACGACGATCTCCACTCATTTAGCCGAGTTACTCGAGCGCAAACAGCCGATCGATTTGGATCGGTTGGTGGAACCGGAAGTGCGCAAGGAGATCCAAGAGGCGATCGAAATTGTCGGGGGTCGGGCGTTGCGACCGATTTACGAATATTTGGGGGAACGCTATAGTTTTGGGGAAATTCGATTGGTCAGGGCGGCTGTTAATGCAAAATCAAAAGTTAAAAGTTAAAAGTTAAAAGTTAAAAATTAAATAGGCAGAATTAAATGTAAATTTCGATCGGTTTTTAGTTTGGGAAAATTTGACGATATTGGCGATATCTCTAGGTGACTGGAGTTTAGACAAATTGACGAACATGGAGGAGAAAAAAATCAGGCTCAAGATTCGGCACAACTCCTAGGCCAAAAATGTATTCGTAGATCGAGTCAAGCTTACTTAGACCTGAGAATAAATCGTTATATTAAAACATGGAATATCGATATCACGGTACAGATATAGACGGACCCACCCTGAATCCAGAAGAACTTTACGTTCGGAATAGAAATCTGAACGACCTGATTGGTAATTTGACATTTACCGGAGCTATTTATCACTTATTGACTGGCAAAGAGCCGACTCCATCTCAAGAACAACTTCTCGATCGTTATCTTGCCAGTGCACTTTTTTCTATAACAGAGGATGATGCAGTTATAGACGTGATTAAAACTGTAGTCGCATCAGGTGCAACCTATTCTCAGGCAATAATTGCCGGGTTAATGGTTAACAAAATGCAATCATTTGAACAGACAATTGCTGAGTTTGACCTGGAGGCAATAGGACTGGTTCGAGATAGTCTTATTGGACTATATTATATCGGTATAATTCCTTCTTTAATAGCGATTGCTATCGAAAGTATCCAGTTGATTAACGAAAAAAAATATGACCGTAAAAAAAATGATGCGAAAAGAGCTAAATTGACTGAGGAGAAAGACTATATCGAAGCTATATTTACGCTCTCTACTCACAGAAATTTTAGCAACTCAACTGAGAGAAAAATATTCAACGATGTTATGGTTAGCTTTCATGCTGGCTGGGGGTTTCTTGCTCCCTCAGTCATGTTACCTCGAATTGCAACCAGTACCAGAGTTCCAATCCACCAAGCGATAGCTGCTGGTTTTACAGGTGCTGGACCATCCCACGTTGGAGCATGTGAAAAAGCAATGGAGTTCTTCACGACCATCCACAAACACTGTTCGGAAGAGATAGAAGCAGTGACGATAAAAATTTTATCAGAGCGCCTAGCCAAAAAAGAAAAGATTTATGGTTTTGGACACCCAATGTTTAAAGTAGATTCAAGAAACCCTCGTCTACGTTCAATTATATCGGAGCTGGATCTGCGATCGGAGTTTATTCAAATTTACGATATTACGGCAGAGTTTTTAAAAGAGAAACTGGGAATTTATCCAAACATTGATAGCATTAGCGCTGCTGTATTTTTGTCTCTTGGAATTAAACCGCTCTATGGAACAGGACTATTTCTATGTTCGCGCACTTCAGCAATGGTTGCTCATATTCAGGAGCAAAAAGATAAACCTCCTTTTGGGGCCACCAGTCAGGAGATTCGCAAATGGTTTGGTCCTTTTGCTGTCGGCAGGAAGTAAAAAACGAATACTAAACCCTTGTTTTGAACAGCTGATGGCTGAGTGCTGAGTGCTGAGTGCTGAATGCTTGCATGTCTAAGATACAGGTCGATCGCCCAATTGAGAGTTATTTCCTGTTGCCCGGTTTTAGCTGTCGAGTGGGTACGAAAGTTGTTTGAGGGCGGATCGATGGGCGATCGAAAGGCTTCAGGTTTCTCGAACTGGCGACGGCAGGGGAGCGACTTTGCAAACGCTGTTCGATCGCCCCGACGACATTATCCCAAGATAAATCCTCCCGCCCGAGTACTTTTTTCAGGTTATGCAATGCAGTTTCTGCTTCGTCGATGGGTTCAAGTGGGGTGGTAAATTGTTTGTTTTCGTAACGGGCTTCCCGAATGCCCCAACTGACAGCCATCGAAATCAGGTCGCTGAGGGTTCGTTCGGCGCGTTCGAGTTGCCA
Organism: Cyanobacteriota bacterium; assembly: GCA_034189805.1. Classification (GTDB taxonomy): domain Bacteria; phylum Cyanobacteriota; class Cyanobacteriia; order Cyanobacteriales; family Geitlerinemataceae; genus Zarconia. Next base: position 2,242 of record JAXHUC010000061.1, on the reverse strand, counting down.
GCGCCATCCCTCTTCAGTGGTGGCGTATAGGGAGGGTAGGCGATTCAGGGCATAGGAGATGGCTTCGGCACGATCGATCTGGCGAGCGTTCTCGTCGGGATGGTGCTGTAACTGCCGCTCGATTTCTCGGGCTGCAAGTTTTTCCATCACGTTACGATAGCTCGAAGGAGGCGAGAAGGGTATTGGCATGGCTAGCTTATCGGGAACACTGCAATCGCGAACTCGGGAGAGTGGGGGAAGAATTTTGGCAATTCCCAACCTCTGCCATTGGTTCTACAGTAGAAGCACTCGAAAAACGATCGAAGATTTAAATCGAATTGGCACGTCACTCCTGACCAACGATCTCGCGATTTGTTGGAGTTGCACCCCAGTTGACTCCCAAAGATCTAGACTTTGTTCCTCAACTTCTATTTTGACGAGTTGCCGACGAACCGATCGATTCGAGATCGTCGGCTTCTCACACGAGGCAGTTTTCTTAACTACTATACCAATCTCAATTCAAGTCGAGATGGCTTTGAGTTGCTTGGACGCTCGATAGCATTTATCTTTTAAATGTCATTCAAGATCGTTCAAAGTCAGGCAAGCCGATCGCCCGTTTCGACATCAAACCAATGAATGCGATCGGGTGAAATTGCCATGACGACTTCATCCCCTTCCCAAGTGCGATCGACTGCTAGTAAAGCTCGTAGGTCGATCGAAGCAGCATCCTCGGATTTCCCAGCCACGCGAACGCTGAGTAAGTTCTGCATTCCTAAATTTTCCACCAAAAAGACCCGTCCGGTTAGGGTCAGTTCGTCTCCCAGTTCGCACAAGCGTACGTCTTCGGGCCGAATTCCCAAAACGACCTGCCGGGGTGTGGGGATACCTTTGGGTAAAGGAATTTTGAGAGGCCCCAACTCGGCGCAATTGCCTTTACACGCCAGGGTGAGTAAGTTCATTTGCGGGCTACCGACAAATCCGGCGACGAACTGATTGGCGGGGTGAGTGTAGAGGCGTGCCGGGGGGTCGAGTTGTTGGACGTTACCTTCATAGAGGACGGCGACTTTGGTTGAGAGAGTCATCGCCTCTACTTGGTCGTGGGTGACGTACACGACCGGGGCGTTTTGTTGCTCGAACAGTTGTTTGATTTCGGCGCGCACTCGCTCTCGGAGCAAGGCATCTAGATTGGAAAGGGGTTCGTCGAGCAAAAAGACATCGGGATTACGAACCAACGCCCGACCGAGGGCAACTCGCTGCCGTTGTCCCCCGGAAAGCTGACCGGGTTTTTTTTGCATTAAGTCGGCGTTGAGATCGAGAAATTGGCTGGCTCTGCCAATTCGCTGCTGAATTTCTGAGGTGTCAATGTTGCGGAGTTTGAGGGGAGATGCCATATTCTCGTACACCGTCATGTGGGGGTAGAGGGCGTAGCTTTGGAATACCATCGAAATGTTGCGATCGCCGGGTCGGAGGGCGGTGACATTGCGATCTCCAATGAGAATTTGTCCTTGGGTGGGTTCTTCGAGTCCGGCAATCAACCGTAAGGTCGTCGATTTACCACATCCAGAGGGCCCCAGCAGAGTCAGAAATTCACCATCTTCAACGCTCAAACTGACATTTTTGACAGGAATCGTTTTTCGATCGTAGGTTTTGTTAATGTTTTTTAATTCAAGTTTAGCCATAATTTGAGGGGTTGAGGCTCGACACCCCCTTGCCCGCTCCATCAATGATTTTTACTGTTCTTGCTATCGTAGTTGGGGTCAGACTATCTCGCAAGTCATTTTGTCAAGTTTTTTTCTTTTTTTTCATATTTTAGAAGATCGCCAGCCACACGAACGCAAGCTAAATTTGAGACTCAGTTTGAAATTCGTTTAAGTTTTGATTTAGTTTTGACTTTAAATTTATCGTTCTATATCGTTTTATTACATTTTTAAAAATTAGAGAGATCGGAGCTATTTTTATTGTTTCTAGATCGAAATAATTCTTGTAGTCTTGCTAATTCTCAGTTGTCCGTTTTCATGTTTAGAGTCAAAATGGTTACTTGAGTCGGCATTTGCAATAGGCATTTCCCGCCCCATTTGATTACCTTTATCAGTCATTCCCACAAATAAAAACGATAACTCGAATGTCTACCCGAACTGCCTTTATAGTCATTCTGAATAAGAATGGGACACCAAGAAAGTAAAATGAAGAAAAGGATAAGTCATTAAAATAATGTCTCATAGTCTAGATTTACGAACAAGAGTCATTCATTATATTGAAAATG
>JAXHUC010000060.1:0-37668 GCA_034189805.1 Cyanobacteriota bacterium | reverse complement strand
CTATCTACATCATCACTATCCGGTGCTGGCTTTTTTTCTCATTAATTTGGAACGACTCTGGATTTATTATATGTCCTAATGCATTTGCGTAGTGCTATACAAGCGATCGGCGTTTTCGAGAGGCGATCGAGGTCTGGAATCAAATCTTGGGTTGCGAGTTGGCTAATCATGTAGGCTATCCTCTAGTTGCGTTGCCAATGGTTTCAAGGTCGATCGAACATTCAATCGTTCGATCTAAAATCACGCTGTCTCCATCTCTTGATATTTTTTGTGCCTTTGTGGTGAATTTAAGTCGATGAACCTGAAGAATTTTGCGCGCCAACGGTCATTAAATGCTGGCGAACTAAATGCTCGAATTGATACAGATAAGCTGCCGTAATAATGCGGATGACATTCGCCAGTTTAAAAAACTCTTTAAAGCCGTCCCACGCACCGAAAGCATTCTGCAATAGGCGAGTGGAAAAGTGACTCCCAGAGGGCGAAATTAGAAAGATAAATAGACTGCTAACGATAGAAATCAAGTAAATCGTTTGCCAGCCAAATAATCCTTCCCACCAACTCATCAAACTGGGAAAAATACCTCGAGTTGGATTAATGTCGGGAACGCTCGATTCAGGGAACCAGCGATCGAGAACACCGTGAAGCAGATGGTGGGTGATGGCAATCACTACAATTGGCGATAGCAGTGCCGCACAGTAGAGCACCAGTCTTAAATTGGGGGCAAACTGAGCAAGAGAATCGCCCATACTCATAATAATTTTGACGACTTCAGAAATCCCCCGCATCAACAGGACGAGGAGAATTGCACTCATCCAGGCGTTGGCAGGGGGAAGCCATTTCGGCCAGCGTGTCATTATAGGTAACCTCAAATTGTTTCCAAGGATCGATCGTCATGCGTGCGTAGAGAAGTGGAGGTGTGAGATTGAAGTAAAAAGTAGACGATCGATCGATATAGTTATCGTCGCAAATTCGATCGATTATGCAGAATGTATTATTTCGTGACCTTCTGTCATTGTTTGGGATTTTAGGTTGGTGATGTTACCAGTGCGATTTTAGGAGGCGCGATCGTCTTCTAAAAAGAGTTTGTATCCAACCCAACCAACCCCACCAACAATAATGACGCTAGTCAACCAAGCTGCAATTTTAAGACTGACAATAACCGCCACGACAATTCCCAAAAATTTACCGATATTCGCTAATTTTCGCGACCACCGTTTCAGTTTCCCTTCTTGGGGTTCGTGTTTTTGGGTTGTGTAATAGGGAGTGTCTTCTGGCGTACTCAGTTCTTCTTCAAGTTCTTTGAGACGAATTGCCTGTTCTCTCTCCCGCAGTTCCCGTTCTCGGCGTTCGAGTTCTCGTTCTCTCTCTTCGGGTGTTGCCATCGTTTCTGCTCCTCAATGCTCGTACGGATTTCTGTTGCTAATATAGCAAGTCTTTTTGAGGCGATCGATCGGTTGGATCGAGCCAGCAGCCATCAGCATTCAGCCGTCTGCTAGTTCTGTTCTGAATATTTTGCGAGCTTGGCACAGTCGGAAATGCGATCGATTAATTTAACTGGTTAGGGACCGCACGCGCGATCGCTCTGGGAGATCGTCGAGTCTCCAGATAGTATTAAGTTTTTTTAATTTTCGTAAATTAATAAATATTCAGCGTAAAACTCTAGATCTAAATTCAGATAGAGAAGTAGACCATCGTTATCGACCGAAATCATACATGGATGACGAGCAACTACGACAATATGCCCTAGAGGCTCGATCGCATCCGAGGCAGAGTCCAGAACGACAGCTTGCTCTAACTCGGTTAGTGGAAGGAATCTTTCACTCGGGTCGCCTTTGTTACCCGCGTCGAGGTCAATTTCGACATATCTACGATGAGATTCGCAATGAGGCAATTCAGAATCTCTTTTTTTTCATCTGTAACAATATCGATCGATATCAACCCGAACGAGCGCCTGTGATGCGATGGGCAAACTATTTACTTGCTTGTCGTTTCTTTGAAGAAGCCATCGGGATCGTTCTGGGCGATCCGCGCTTGCGTACGGAATCAGTTGATAATTACGATCGCGTATCTCATACTCATCGCGATCGCGAACCGTCCCTTTCCCAACTCGTCAAACAATGCTTGGAAGAAGATGTAAACGGTAAATTTAAAAACAAATGCGTCAAAAATAATCCCCAAGCCAATTTTAAAGAAATTGCCAAACGACGATTATTAAAGCAAAAATGGAAAGATATTGCGACCGACCTCGGGGTAAGAGCATCCACTCTGAGTGATTTTTATCAGCGGTGCTTGGTAGAATTTTCATCCGAATTTAAAGACTACATTCAAAATTAAATGGGTTATGAAGAGGGACGATCGATGACAATATTAACAACTTCTTTGGGCTTTACCGTACCCCTAACCGCTCGAATCAAAAACTCAGCTAGACAAAAGGCTCAAAAGTATTCAGAGCCTCAAATCCGCGAACGGATTTACCGCAATGCTTTAGCCATCTGGACGGTGAACTTTTACTGTCAGTGCATGGGGATTGAGACTGAATTTGATGTGAGTTCTAGCTCCAATTTAGCTATTCGAGTCTTAGCCGATATTGCCGAACTACCACTTAAAAACTTAGGAAAACTAGAGTGCCGCGCGGTTCTCTCGAACGAACAGGTGGTAAACGTTCCCATGGAAGCATGGAGTGACCGGATCGGGTATGTTGCCGTGCAATTTAGCGACTCTTTCAACGAAGCCAAGCTCGTCGGATTTGTCAAAACCGCAGACACAGAATATTTGCCTTTGAACCAATGGCATTCGCTTGGCGAGTTTCTCAAACACGTTCAGTTTCTCAACTCTGGGCAATCGAGTTCTCGAACCCAATTAAGTCAGTGGTTCGATCGCATGTTTGCAACACCCTGGGAAGCGGTAGAAACGCTGTTTTCGAGCCAATTGTCGAGCCAATATTCTGAATTCGGTGCGAACTTTAGAAATGTAGGAACTCAAGTTCGACGAGGTAAACGGCTCGACTTGGCTAGAGCTAATCAAGAAGTTGCTCTGCTAGTGGGACTCGAACCCGCCAAACACCCGGAAATTGACATTTCCGTCCACATCTATCCCATGGGAAATCAATCCTACTTACCTCGAGATTTGTGCTTGGAAGTCATAGATGAAACTGGAGAGGCGGTGATGCAAGCGCGATCGAGAGATTCAAAAAATATTCGTTTGGAGTTCAGTGGAGAGCCGGGAGAAGAATTTAGCGTTAAAGTAACGTTGGGCGATTTTAGTATTACGGAAGCGTTCCTGATTTAATCGCTATTTCATGGCTTCAGTGCAGGCATCGAGAGTAAGGTAATGGGCAAATTAGTCGTTCTAAAGTTCGTCGGAAATCTCGAGGAACGGGGATTTCGAGTCGAACTCGAAGTGGGTCGCGATGGATTTCGTCCGGATCTAGAAATTTCGGGTCGGTTGCCGCCAGATTTAGAACTAGTCGATTTGTTAAAGCAATGGCAAGAGCAGTACGGTCAAATTGAGGGTCGCATTAAACCCAAAAGAATTCGCTACGACGTTTCGACGGATGATGTGCGTCAAAGCGCGCGCAGATTGGGCGATCGCTTGGCCACTTGGCTCGACTCTCCCGAGTTTCGTCCGATCGATAAGGGATTGCGAGATACCCTGGGCCAAGATGAGGCGATTCGAGTTTTAATCCGAACGAAAAATCGCCTCCTGCAAAAACTGCCCTGGCATTTATGGGATGCGATCGAATCTCGTCTCGCGGAAGTGGCACTGAGTCCTCCGAAATACCAGAAACCGCCCAAAACCACGCGGCATCCCAATACGAAAGTCCGCATCCTCGCTATTCTCGGTCACAGTCAAGGGATCGATGTCGAAGCCGATCGAAAACTGCTGGAAAATTTGCCCAATGCAGAAGTAGTCTTTCTTGTGGAACCCAAATCCCAAGACATTCACCAGAATTTGTGGCAGCAATCTTGGGACATCATCTTTTTCGCCGGACATAGCGAAACCGACCCGGAGAATCGAGGCAGAATTTATATTAATGCCACGGATAGTCTGACGCTCGAGCAATTGTGTTACGGTTTGCGGCAATCGGTCAAACAGGGTTTGCAACTGGCAATTTTCAATTCTTGCGACGGATTGGGACTGACCGATCGCCTCGAAGACTTGCAGATTCCTCAAGCGATCGTCATGCGAGAACTCGTTCCCGATCGGGTCGCCCAAGCATTTTTAACACATTTCCTGATGGCTTTTGTGGGTGGTCGGCCTTTTTATCTGGCAGTGCGACAAGCACGGGAACAGTTGCAAGGTTTAGAAGCCGAGTTTCCCTGCGCGACTTGGTTACCCGTTATTTTTCAGAACCCAGCAGTAATTCCGCCGAATTGGAACGATTTATTCAAACCCTCGATGGGGGAAGAAGGGGCGAAAATTTCCCCCGAGAACCTCGAAGATCGTCCGGACTCAAAAGATATGCCGAAAATACGTGCGTTCGAGTTCTTTGCTTTTCCCGTTCTCGATCGCCATCCTGTGGTGAAAATAGCACTGTTATCGATCGGTTTGGTTGTCAGTGCGATCGGCTGGCAGTTCGGGCGATCGAAACTAGCAATTATCACCAACGATCGGGGGTTTGAATATTACCGCAGCGGACAGTTACCCGAAGCGCGAAAATATTTAGAACTCGCCCATAAAATCGATCCCGATAACCGCTCGGTTTTGTATACTTTGGGCTACTTTTGCGAAAGTACGAAAAACTGGGAATGCGCTCGCAAATACTATCGCAGATCGGCCGAGCGCGGTATGGCTTCGGCGTACAGTAATTTAGGGCGGTTGTATATTCTCGAAGATAAAGATTATGCAGCGGCTGTCGATCTCCTGTGGCAGGGATTAGAATTTGCCCAACACGATCCGATTCGCTATTCGATTCTTAAAAACTTAGGGTGGGCGCGGTTACAACAAGGTCGAGATCGAGAAGCGATCGAACATTTAAAAGCGGCGATCGAACTCGACGAAGAACGAGCCGCAGCTTACTGTTTACTCGCCCAAACCAGCGACAATCTCGGAAATCAGAGCGAGGCGATCGCCCAGTGGCAAACCTGTCTCGATTTAGCTCAACCGCAAATTCCCGATGAAGATGTTTGGATCGGCATGGCGCATCGGCGGTTGCAAGAGATTGACAAAAAGTAGTCGAATTTCTCTGGCTTTTACGCTAAATATAAATGTAAATATTCAGCTATCAGTTGGTTTCATAGTCTGAAACGCTAAAATTTTCATGGATTTTCAGACTTCATACTTTCAATCTCCCCAGAAAACGAGAACTCTGATTTAACGAATTCACAAGTACATTTTCTTAAAAAGCTGAGTGCTTACGGTCTTTTATTTTTGATTTTGAATGACCCGTAGCGCTACTAGTGAGGACAAGGATGCTTTCCGTCAGAATCGGAACATGCTGGCACGCGATCGGATTTATCGATCGAGATTTGCGTCTTGGTTTCTACCGGAGATGCTGATAATGTTTTAGCGGTAACGGATTTTATCAAAAAACAGCTAAAAACTAAATCTAAAGCGACAATTAAAAAAATGACAGTAACAGAAAATAAATCGTGTTTTAATCGCATGATAAAATTAACTCCTTTCTTAAGTTGGTGGAGCTTTAAAGGAGAAATATTTGGACTAAATTGAAATTAAGCTTAGGTAAAAGGTGGATGCACCCGATTCGGTGCAAAAAAGCTTAAAACTTCATCGAAATTACGGTTGACCGATCGGTCGGGTTCAAGCGTGGAGTTAAAGTTTCAGGTTCGGAGTAAGTCAGTGCGGTTAAGACGAGCGCGCCCAGGAGTCCCAAAATAAATGGAAAGCGCATATTTGAGAAATCCCAGTCATGAGAAATATCTCGTTTAAAGTTACAATTCAGGCAAACATATTTGTCGTTCGTGTGTTGCACTAGAGTTGTCTTACTACATTTCGGACACTCAAATCCATTGGTATATCTCATGGTTTTTACTCCCATGTCGATTGAGAAGTGTTTGTAACTAATTCTTGGGAGAGAATTGAAAAACGATGCACCTTCTCCAAGGTTTCTAATTCGATGTAATTCGGTTTAATTTGATGTGATGGAATCGCCGAAATCGTGACGAACATTTCGGTTGAAATATGGAGACAACGCGGATAAAATAGCGCGATCCAATAATTTTTGAGAAATGTCACACTGAAAAGCCAGTTTTTCGGGTTGCCTCGATATCGCGACAGTCAGATGGGTGAGGAAATTGCGATCTCCCATTCAAATCTTGCTCCTCGAGCTTTTTGGGTTCAGCTTCACCGATGTCCGTGTCTAACAGTCTCGGTGGCTGTCTCTCCTGATTAAAATGAGTGCCTTTGTTAAGTTTTTTTACAAAAAATCTCAGGTTGTCGTAGAAAACACGATGTGGGTCTGACAGATGAGTAGCAACTCAGGCTTCTTGGCGAAGCGTTGAGCCCCGCGACCGTAAACTCAGGAAACATCACCATGTCCGATCTCGATCTAGGCGTTTTAAACGGCAGCTCAACTCACGCAGGATTTCTCGAAAGTACCGACCCAACCGATACTTACCGCTTCGGACTCGATGGAAATACTTCTGCGAACCTCTCGATTGCCAACTTCGGTGGGGAGGTCGGTTGGGAACTCAGAGATAGTATCGGCAACTCGATCGAAAGTGGCTATCGTTTCAGCGACTCTTCCCCTCCCGATGCGATCGTCCTGCCCGATTTACCGGCTGGGGATTACACGCTCGACGTGCGCGGCATCAGTGGCGAAGCCGATTACCGTCTGGCACTGAATACCAACACCGCCGACCCCCTGACTGGCTTACCCGTAAAGTCGGGATATTTCATCGTCGATGACACTGGAGAAGTGAAATTCGACTTCCAACTCGATGGCGGTCGCGATCGCTCTGAGGTCGCGATCTTCAGTCTGACTGGAATGGAAACTTTGGAAATGGGGTCGGATGAGTGGATGCGAGAAGCGGCGCGTCGGGCGCTGACCGATTCCAATGAGGGTCACATCGTCATTTCCGATGCCAGTGAAGGTGCGAAATCAAATCCTCCCTTTTTAGCCGACAACCCCCAAAATAACGGAGAGTATCGGGGGGTGAAAACCTTCGAGATGACACCGGGAGATGCGATCGCCGTGATGGTGGTTCCCGATGGCACAGTCGAGAAAGTGCGGACGAAAGAAGTCCTCGGACGCAAACAACGACCCTTCTTTTCGATCGCTGCGGCCAATCCCGATGGAGAAGTGCAACTCGCCCAACTCGAACGGAGTGGGGACTATTTCCTCGCTCTCGAAGACCGACCCGTGCGGCGATCGGATCGGGATTACGATGACTTGGTGGTGCGGGTGGAAGGGATGACACCCGTCGGTATGGTTCCGATCGAAGTGGTTATCGATGAGGGCGAGAATTGGATAGATCGTTGGCCCGTCGATATCGATCCCCCGGTTAATACCCCGCCCGAGGTTTTGGAGTTGACCTTGGAGACGGGCGAAACCTTGAGTCTGACGGGGCGAGTTAACGACGTAGATGGCATTGGCGACGTGCAAGAGGTAGTTTTCTCCCTCGAAACCGAAGATGGAGAGTCGATCGCCGAGTTAAGCGCAACGGAGTTTACCCCAGACGGATCGGGCGGGGGGAATTTTAGCCTCGACTATTCCCTCGACGACTTCGAACCAGGGAATTACACCGTCCGGGCGATCGCCACCGATCTCACCGGGGCGAATAGCGCTGAGGTTATCGAACGCTTTACCATTGACGAACCCCCCATCCCCAACCAAGCCCCCCAATTCCGAGAAATCGAGTTAGAGGACACCCGCTATACCCTCGAGGACAGCCTCGAACTCAGCGGACGGGTCTACGACGCAAACGGGACCGAAGATATCGAGACGATCGCCATTTCCCTCGAATCTGAAGATGGAACGGTGATTCCCCTCATCCCCAGCAACTTAGAACCGACAGGAGAACAAGGGGAGGTTGGCTTTAGCCTCGACTATCCCCTCGACGACCTCGATCTGGGGACTTACACCGTGCGGGCGATCGCTACCGATAAAGCTGGGGAAAGTAGCAACACCGTCGTCAGCAGCTTTTTAGTTGCCGACCCCAACGCGGACAATCAATCCCCGGAATCCCTGGAATTTCTGGTCGATCGCTACTATAGTCCCGGCGAGACGGTGTACGTGGTCGGTCGCACGATCGACCCGGATGGGGCCGAGGATATTGCCAAAGTCGATTTTTGGTTGCAATCGAGAGAGGGCGGTCTGCTGACCAATATTGCGACGGTGACGGAGTTCGATCCCTACAGTCTCGATCCCACCGAAGCCAGATTTGGTTTGAGTTTGGGGGAAGACTTGGAAGTGGGTCACTACAACTTATTGGCATTCGCTCGCGATCGCGCTGGAGAAGTTGCGGTTTCCGAAACCCTGCCGCTAACGGTACTGTCTCTGCCGCGACGAGAGGAATTGGACGATCGGGTGAAATGGGCGATCGAAGCGGCGACGAATTTAGACAGCTACAATCCCGACTTGCTTGCCGGGACTCGAGAATGGGTGGTGAGCGTGTGCGCTGGGGACGACCCTTCAGATTTGGCGGTCCGAGTTGGGGCAACGAACTTCGGGACCACGGGAAGTCTGCCCAATACCTACTTTTGGGAATTTCCGGCGGATGTGACTCCCGAAGAGGTTCTCGAACGGATATCGGAATACGGGGCGATCGAATTTGCTTATCCCCAAGTGTTCTACCCCGCCGAGTTTCTCTCCCCCTACCCCTGGCACATCGAGAATACCGGACAAGTGGGCGGTACGGTTGGGGCGGATATCCGAGCTAAAGCCGCTTGGGAGCGCCACGGCGTAGATGGAAGCGGGGTGGTGATCGGCGTGGTGGATGATGGATTCGATTACGAGCATCCCAATTTGAGTGGGGGATATCGATCGGACTTGAGTTGGGATTTCGATCGCAACGATGACAACCCCGGATATCTCCTGAGCGAACGAGTGCGATTTCCCTCGGCAGAGGCGATCGAGGCGAATACCGATCCCGAACGACCCCAACGGTTCAGGTTGCTCGATGAAAAAGGCAGCCCGAAACTCGATGGCGGGTTGTTCAGTGGCGTTCTCTCGGAAGTGACCCTCGAGTTACCCTTGATCTACGAGACTGCCGAACCGCCCGAAGTCACTCTGGTCAGCCCTTGGGGAACGCGCCTGGAGATTCCCGATGTCATTAACGGAGGGGGGCGATACACCACCGATGCATTTAATGGCGAAACTCCCAATAATGGGGCGGGGAGCAATAAAAATAACCATTGGCGGTTAGAAATTGTCAACCCAACCAATCTCGATGCCGTTTTGTTGCCTTGGACTCTCGAACTGACCACCACCAACGGCCACGGAACCCAAGTCGCCGGGGTCGCTGCGGGCCGTCTCGACGGCGATCGCACCCTGAGTGGTATCGCGACCGGAGCCGGGTGGGCGGGATTGAGAATCGGAGCCGATGGCTTTGTCGGTCGGGAAATCGCCCAAGCCCTCTCCCACCAACAGGACGAAATCGATATCTACAATAACAGTTGGGGAGGGGGATTTTATCTCAAACCCGTGCCTCTGGGAGAATGGGAGTTGCAAGACGGAACCGAACGCGGACGCGGGGGAACGGGGAGTAACTTCGTATTTGCGGCCGGGAATGACGGAGATCGCGGTGGCAACACGAACTACACCAGCTTTGCCAATTCTCGCCACACCACAGCCGTTGCCGCCCTCGACTTGACGGGTCGGCAGGCGGTTTACAGCACGCCGGGGGCTTCGGTTTTGGTCTCGGCCTATTCCGAAGATACTTACTCCTTTGGCTTGGACGCAGCAGAGCGAGATCGGCAGATTGGCAAAAACCGCACGACAACTTCCACCATCGTTGCCGACGAGGTGTCGGGGAAGGTGACCGATGTCGAAATCCTCGTCGATCTCGAACGCGATCGTAACGATAAACTCGACAATCCGCAAAAAGATCGGGAATTCTACGAAAATTTAGAACTGGTCTTGGTGAGTCCCTCCGGTCGGGAGGTGAAGCTTTTGAGCGAAGTGCCGTTCGATTCCAAACCCAAGGACAGAGACTCGATTCGTCTCTCCAATTTGGCTTCGCGATCGCTCCCCACCCAAAACGTTCCCTTCTTCGGACGGTTTCGACCCCAAGAGAGTTTGGCAAACTTTGAAGAGGGTAACGGCGACTGGACGCTGAAGGTTATCAATAACGGCAAGCACAAAGGCATCCTGAAAAATTGGGGTCTGTTCGTGAATGTGGGCGGCATTCATACCACCGATATTCAAGGAGACGCGGGCGCGACTCCCATCGATGCCAACTACAGCTTTAACGGGACCTCGGCCGCGACCCCAATGGTCTCCGGGACGATGGCGCTGATGCTCGAAGCCAATCCCGATTTGACTTGGCGCGACGTGCAGCACATTCTGGTGACGACGGCAGATACGAACGACCCCGAGGATGAAGATTGGGCGATGAATGGGGCGGGATACGCCGTCAACCACAAATACGGCTTCGGGGCGGTGAATGCCGATCGAGCTGTGGAAGCAGCGAAAAACTGGACGCTGGTGGATAAAGAACTCGAAATCGGTTCTGACGAGATCTTTGTTGTCGAAATTATTCGCGATGGCGATGCCAACGGCGTACCTGCGTCGGAAAAGACCCAGGTTGAGTTTACAGAGGAGATTGCCGTCGAATGGGTGGAAGTCAACCTCAACGTCTCCCACGGCGATCGCGATAACTTAAATGTCGAACTCATCCACACCGCACCGGACGGAACCGAGACGAGATCGCAACTGGCCTCTCCTTTCCGAACGCCTTCTAATGACATCGATGTCTACGAACCCTGGGTGTATACCTCCGCCCGCCACTGGGGGGAATCTTCGGAAGGGACTTGGGAACTGAAAGTCTCTGACGAAACCGGAGGGGGCGATCCGGGGGTTTGGGTGTCTTGGGATTTGAAGCTGTTCGGCACCCAGTCGGAAACCGGAGTTAGTTTGCCCGTTCCCCCGGATGCAACCTATGTCGAAAATACGCCTCTGCCGTTGTTCCGGGATGAAAGCGGCGACCCGATCGAAGTCCAATCTCCCCCAGGAGATACGATTACCGTTACCTTGGCCTTGTCCGATCCGAGTTTGGGAACGATCGCCGCAGCCGAGATTCCCGGTGTCACCGTCGAGTTCGATGAAGATATCGAGCAATGGTCGATCGAGGGAGATGTGGATGCGGTGAACGATTGGCTGGCCGAGGTGGAGTTCGTCCCGACTGATAATTCGATCGCCCCGGTGGAAGTGGATGTCACCGTTGCCAACGACAATCGCGGCAATCGCTATCGCGGTACGGTGACGCTGACGGGAACTGCGGGAATTCCCATTCCCGTTGTCGAGATCGCGATGCGAGATGCCGAAGCCACCGAAACGGGCAACGCTGCTCAGTTTATCGTTTCTCGAGATGCGGCAACCGATACCGACCTGGCCGTTGACTACGAAATTGCCGGCGATGCCACCAACGGTACGGATTATCTCCCCCTGACGGGAACCGTGACGATTCGGGCCGGGGAGACGACGGCGACGATTCCCGTAGTTCCCATCTACGATTACGACGGGGAAGCCGACGAAACCGTCGAGTTGCGTCTAACCGATGGGGGAGACTACAACCTCGCAGACAGCAGCAATGCGATCGCCACGATCGCCAACAGTACGCCAACGGATTTCTACGGTTCCTTCGTCTACACCAATCCCGATACCGGCAATCTCTATCTGCTGAGCGAAGCCGATACCTGGCTGGGGGCGCAAGAACAAGCAGAAGCACTCGGGGGGAATTTGGTGGCGATCGATAATGCGGCCGAACAAGATTGGCTCGTGGAAACCTTCGGTACGGAAGCTCGTTTTATCGGTCTTACCGACAGCGAAATCTACAACCGCGAAGAAGGAGATCTCCAATGGGTGAACGGGCAACCTCTCACCTATACCAACTGGCATCCGTCGGAACCGAACAACCAGTCGAGCGTACCCGAAGGAGAAGACTTCTCGGAACTGTTCCAACTCGATACCTACGCCTGGAACGATTTGAGGCACGATCTGAAATTTGTTCCCGGTATTATCGAAATCGACCCGGATACCCTTGCCCAACCGATCGTTAATATTACCACCACCGATTCGATCGTTGGCGAAGATGGCGATGCCGGACAGGTGGTCTTTAGCCGCATCGGCAATCTCGACGGCGATTTAACCGTCAACTACACCCTCGCCGGAGATACCACCAACGGTAGCGATTACCCCGAACTCACCGGAACCATCGTCATTCCGGCAGGGGAATCCCTGGTGACGATGCCGATGCGGGCGCTGGCAGACGACGTGTTAGAAGATCCCGAAACGGCGATCGTCAACCTCGCTGCCGGGAATTACGCGATCGGCACCAAACCCAGCACCCAACTCACCATTGCCGATCTCAATCCTCTCAATCGCATCGCCAACGAAGTTCTCGATCGCAATCTCTTCCGACCGGAGGATTGGATCGAACGCTGGCAGAATGGCGAATCCCTCGCCGATCTTCGCATCGGTATTATCGACTCCGCGCGGGATGAGAATGACGTTTTCGAGGCGGAAACGAAGATTGGCGAGATTTACCAAGAGGTTCTCGGACGAGAGGCTACTGCCGCAGAGGTGGCAACCGGGCGTTCTCGCCTGGAAACCGATACCAGTTTGTCTCAGATTCGCCAAGAACTGAGCGGTGCGACAAACTTTATCGACACCAACAACGAAGTCTACGTCAATCCCGAGACGGGAAATCGCTACTTCTTCACCACCCCCGATACCTGGTTGGGGGCCCAGGAACAAGCCGCAGCCGCCGGAGGCAACCTCGTCACCATTAACGATGCGGCCCAAAACGATTGGCTCGTTTCCACCTTCGATCTAGAGTCTCGGTGGGCCTGGATGGGAATTACTGATAGTCCGCTCTACGGGGGAACCGAAGGGGAGCATCGCTGGGTGAGTGGGGAACCCATTTCTTATATCAATTGGGGTGCGGGAGAACCGAATAACGCTCTCAATATTCCAGAAGGGGAAGATTTTGGTGAAGTCGGTTCCGCTGCGGGGACTTGGAACGATCGTCTCAGCCAGCAAGAGGTACTTCGGCCCGGCATTGTGGAAATTCCCGCAGTGTCTTTCTTTAATCCGGACACACCCTATCTCAGCTTTGATGACAGTCCGTTCAAAGACGAGAATTTTGCCTACTTCCATCTCGAAGACTTTGAAGACGATGCTCTGAACACTCCAGGAGTCACTGTATCTAATGGTCGGGCATTTCAGACGAGCGACGCTATGGATTCTGTAGATGCCGATGATGGCACGATCGACGGAAGTGGCAGTGACGGTCAAAGTTGGTGGAGTTGGGACAATTCGCTATCGTTTACCTTCGATGAGGCAGTCCTGGGAGAATTGCCGACAAGTGCTGGCATTGTTGTCACGGATATTGTGAGTGGGCCAGTTGTCCTGGAAGCTTTTGGGGTGCATGGACAATCCCTCGGCACCACGACAACTGAAATGACCAATTTAGTTCAGGGTCGTACTGCCGACGATCGATTCTTGGGTATCACTCACAAAGGTGGGATTTCCACAATTACGATTTCTAACAGCATTGGTAATATCGCCGATTTCGGTTGGGAAGTCGATCACCTTCAGTACGGACTGGCAAACAACAATCTAACAGAACTCTTCACCGATACTGAAATAGAGCTGCAAGGTGACTCATTTGGTTCGGTGGCAGTGGATTGGGGAGACTACGACAGCGATGGCGATCTCGATCTCTTGATGGTCGGCAATCCCACTTCAACGGTATACCGCAACGATGGAGGTAGCTTCACCGATATTGGGGCAGACTTAGCGCAAATTCGCCAGGGTCCTCCGCCATTAGCAACTTGGGGGGACTATGACAATGATGGGGATTTAGACATTCTTCTAGCCGGTCAGAATGCGGTATCCGTTGGGATTACAAAAATCTACCGGAATGATGGGGGGAACTTCACCGATATCGAGGCTGATTTGAAAGGAATCCTCAATTTTGGTTCGGTAGATTGGGGAGATTACGACAATGATGGCGATCTCGATATTCTTTTAGCTGGGTGGGATAACTCAGCGACTGGCCCCGAACCCTCTACAGTCTATCGAAATGATGGGGGGAACTTCACCGATATCGCGGCTGATTTGCCACCCGCGACAGCAAGTTCTGTGGCATGGGGAGATTACGACAACGATCGCGATCTCGATATCTTGATAACGGGTACAGATGACACATCCAATAATTTCTCCAAAATCTACCGGAACGATGGAGGAAACTTCACTGACATCGAAGCAAATTTAGAAGGATTCGCATATGGTTCGGTGGATTGGGGAGATTACGACAGTGATGGCGATCTCGATCTCCTTCTAACTGGAAGTAACAATTCATCTCCGATAGTTTCTAAAGTTTACCGAAATGACGATGGTAACTTTAGCGACATCAATGGGTTCCCTCTGGGTGGTGGAGATGATGCTACTTGGGGAGACTACGACAATGACGGAGATCTCGATGTGCTCTTAACTGGTGGAGACAGCTCGGGTCTAATCTCTAAAGTGTATCGTAACGACAATGGCAGCTTTACTGAGACTCAGACAAATCTAAAAGGTGTGGGAGGAAGTTCACTTGAGTGGGGAGACTACGATCGCGATGGCGATTTGGATATTTTACTTGCGGGTCAAAATGCAGACGGCGTGCTTACTGAAATTGTCTCCAAAACAATCTACCGGAATAACACTGAAATTCCCAATACCGCACCCACTGCTCCCACTTCCCTCAACTCGCAAGTGTCGAGTTCGACTATTAATGGCGACTCCAGCAATTCCACCACCCTAAGCTGGACCCCGGCAACCGATGCCGAAACGCCCCAAGCCGGACTCACCTACAACCTGCGGGTGGGTAGCACGCCGGGAGGTTCCCAAGTCATGTCGGCGATGTCCCTAGCTGATGGCACTCGCCAGATTGCGGATATTGGCAATGTCAACCACAATACCGAGTGGCGGCTCGATAACCTGGAGCCGGGAACCTACTACTGGACGGTACAGGCGGTGGATAGTGGGTTACTCGGATCGGAATTTGCCACCGAGGGTAGCTTCACCGTTCCCTTCCCTACCGAAAACCTGACGGTGACGGTGAATCGGGTCAGAGAGTTAGATAACGTCGATATCAGTAGTGAAGCCGATTTCCGGACGCAGGTCGGCATTAATGGCGCATCTTGGCAAAGTGGAGTCCTCCACAACCAAGACGAGATCTTCCCCAACTGGCAGTTCTCTCAACCGGTGACGGGTCCGACGGTTCCGATTTCGATCGCCCTTCAAGATGAAGACACCATCTTCGGCAGTTTTGAAACCTATGCTGAAGTCGATATCAGTCCCGTATCCGACGAGACAGCCCTCGATCTCACCGTCGATGCGCTCACCGGAGAGATTATCGGCCCAGGCATTAACGGCACTCTCGGGGAAGAGCTTTACGCGCGCGGCGACCGGGATACCGATTTCGCCGAAATCTGGTTCACCGTCGATCGGGCTTAATTCTGGCAAAGTCGCACATCCACCGTAGGGGCGAAGGGCTCTTCGCCCCTACCCGTTTTGGGTATTGACAGTATGTAAATTATGTGTATGAGTCGCACTTATTGCTTCGGGCAATTCGTAAGCATTCAGGTATCGGGGACGAACCCAAACGATGTAAGGGCGGGTTTAGCAATATTTTGGATAACTTGCTGAAACTTTGAAGTCAAAACCCGCCCCGATCCATTGTGACTCCAGCCGGATCTGAAATTGACTCTGAATCCTGACAACCCACCCCCACATGATTCTGGTGTCTATCTTTGTGAAAACCACGATATAGCAGTTCTCGCGCCTTGTGAGTACATCCAGCCAGGGCGGGTTTTGATTTCTAAATCTCAGTCAGGGCATCGTTTTCCGCTAAACCCGCCCCTACAATTTTTGTCCCTTTCACCGACACCCCACACCCTATCCCCTCACATTGTAAAGTTATGTGACAAAATCCTCAAATTTCCGTAATAATTCCGATTTCCTCCCAACAGGTAAATAGGGGAAACTCGCAGAGGCGATATCGAACAACCACAAGCTGAAAGCTGATGGCTGAAAGCTGAAAGCTGAAAGCTAGAAAACCCCAACGATTCGGATCGGTGACTTATCGGGTGAGATAACAAACACATTTATCCAGTCAGGAGAGCAACTATGGCATCTTTAACTGTCGAAGAATTTAACTACGAGGACACATCCGGACGGGAATACGAGACTCTCAATAGCGGGTATCTCTACATCGACGATCCTGCCGAGGAAGCGATTTCCATGCCCTTTGTGGTGTGGCGACCCATATTTGCCTATCTTCGACCCGTAAACTGGTGGGAAGATTTGAACTTATCGGTGGAGGGAGACGAAACCTATACCGGACTCGATTCCCTGCGCTATGTCAACTTTAAGGTAGACGATAATCCAAATGAGTTTTACTATCTAATGGTGCCGCAGCTCGACGATAACGATCCCTTCGCTCAACTCGATGGAATATCTATCGATGTTGAAGAGCCAGTCGAAGAATTAACCAACGGCACGATCGAGCAGATTCTGGCGAGTAACTATACCCTCGACCGGATCGTAGAGGACGACAGCGTAGAAATTACCACCCTCCTCGAACGACCCGACATCTCAAATCCCAACCCAACTCCCGTACCCGAACCCTCACCTTCGGGCGGTATTTCTCTCCTAAGTCTGCTGTTTCTCGGGGTGTGGCTGAAACGTCGCCTGTTGAAGCATCGAAAGCCCGTCCGAATTTAGAGCGAGGGAATACACAGCCCGATATCGCCGTAGGGGTCAACGGCCGTTGACCCCTACCCCGGATCTAAAATGAGCGGGTATCTTATTTCTTTGCGAATCCCTTGGGAAAAATGTATTTGGGCAGTTGCCAGTTGGTTAAACTCACCATTTGATGTTCGAGGCTATGGCGAAACAGTCGAGTAGACGTTAGCGCAGCCATACCGCAGACCATAGCATCTGAATTTTCAATGGCCCTTTGCCATCCAGCCTCGCCCAATCCGTTGCCCCGAGTAAATTTCAATCATGAATAACGAGTACGCATCATGAAGACATCCAACAAAAATTCTCGATTCCCCATCCCCGCCTGGAATCTGTTGCCCCTGGCACTTTGCCTCCTGAGCCTCCCCGCCCAAGGGCAAACCCGACCTGATGCCACCCTGCCCCAGGATGCCAACCCGTGGCAAGCGGAGAGCGTCACCCTCGAAGGAGCACCCGAACCCAGTTTCGAGCCATACCCAGAAGAATGGCAAAACGAGGGAGCCTCGGCTTGGGAAGACCAAACCCCCAGCACCAGCAATCTCGACTTCAACGATCCCCCAGAAGAAGAAGTCTTAGCATGGTGGTGGCCCCCATCTACGTATAGCTATATTTACTCTTGGTGGTAAAACAGTAACTGATTTGTAGCGCTTCCCACTCTTGACAGGGGGATAGAGAGCTTGGAGGGCTTGGAGGGCTTCGCTAGCTCTCGGGAGCAACAAGCGCTGAGTTCTTGAACGATATCCCAATTCCCCCGTTTCTCCCGTTTCCCCCCCTGCTCCCATTTGCTCCCATTTCCCCCCTTTCTCTCCCTCTCCGCATCCCCCCGTCTCCCTTGTCTGGTGAAAAAGGGCGAAGCATTTGGATTTGTGAGGTTTCGTTTCATCAGAGAATTTGTCGCTCAAATGCTTTGCCCCTACAGTCCCCGCGTCCTTACTCCCTAACCAACCCGATGCACCACACATCGATCGAATCGTCTCCACCCAAACCCAGAATCCGAAGGTGGTATCTTCTCCCCCTCGCACTGTGCCTCGTCAGTCTCCCCGCCCGAGGGCAAGTCGTCCCCGATGCCACCCTTCCCGAGAATTCCCGCGTCCTGCAAGAGGGCAACAACTTCACCATCCAAGGGGGAACGGAACGGGGCAGCAATCTTTTCCACAGTTTCGAGGGCTTTTCTCTTCCCACCGGAACGGAAGCTCGGTTCGACAATGCCCCGATGGTGGAAAATATCTTCAGTCGGGTGACGGGGGGTTCCATCTCCGAGATTGACGGGACAATTCGGGCAAACGGGGCGGCGAACCTATTTCTGCTCAACCCCAACGGGATTCTCTTCGGCCCCAATGCCCGCCTGGAGATTGGCGGGTCTTTTTTTGCCACCACTGCCGAAAGCCTACTGTTTGCAGATGGCACGGAGTTTGGGACGGTTAACCCAGAGGCATCTCCTCTGCTGACGGTGAACGTTCCCATTGGCTTGCAGTTTGGGGCTGCACCAGGAGCGATCGAAGTTGAAGGTCCCGGTCACAATTTAACGACTCAGGGTGAGATGACGGGATTTGCAATCGATCGTGGTCCTAGAGAGGATTTAGGTCTGCGGGTCGATCCGGGTCGCACCCTAACTCTTGTCGGTGGCGATCTTACCCTGACTGGGGGAAATCTCACCGCAGAGGAAGGGGCGATCGAACTCGGTAGCGTCGGTGGCAACAGTCGAGTCGGCCTCAACTTAACCGATACCGATCTGGCATTGGCATACGAGGGCGTTGGGGATTTTCAAGATATCGAATTATCAGACCGAGCCTCGGTAGATGCCAGTGGACCCGCCTCGGTGGATGACAGTGACAACGGCGGGGGAGAGATCCGAGTGCGGGGTCGGAACGTTCGATTATTGGGGGATTCGGTAATTTTATCCCTCACGGAAAGTCTGAATCCAGGACGATCGCTATCGGTGAATGCAACGGAATTGGTAGAACTGATTGCAACGGGCAATCGTTTGATTCCCACGAGCCTGCTAACGGAAACGCGAGGGACGGGTTCTGCGGGAAATCTCAGCATTGCCGCGAATCAGTTAATCCTTCAGAATGGGGCGCAGGCATCTTCTTCTACTCTCAGTCCCGGTCGTGGGGGGAATTTGTCTGTTAACGTTTCTGAGACGGTGGAATTGATAGGGACGACTATGGAGGGTAGAGGTAGCAGTATCTTAGCTACCACTGATGGATTTGCGCGGGGTGGCAACATTAATATTAGTGCCGATCGACTTGTACTAGAAGAGGAGGCGAGAGTGGGAACGGATGCTTTTCCCCTCGGCAATGATGGAAAAGGAGCAGGTCATCTAAATATTGATGTGAGACAGGCGATCGTCCGGGATGGGGGACAAATTTCCACCGCCACGTTTGGGACGGGATCTGGAGGAGATTTACGGATTCGCGCCTCGGAATCTGTTGAAGTAACAGGTACTTCTCCACGAGCAATTAGTCTCATATCCACTCAAGTCTTTGCCCCACCTTCTCCGATTCCAGGACAACCGTCTCCCCCGCTCACAACCGGGCAAGGAGGAGATTTAACCATTGAAACGGGTCGGTTAGTTGTGGGCGGGGGGGCAGGGATTTCAACGGCAACGACGAGTGTTGGCACGGGAGGGACATTAAAATTGGATGCTTCAGAGTCGATCGAGATTCGCGGAGCGGGTACGGTTTTTCAACTCGATCCAAGCAATAACCCTATTCCCCTAGTGGTGTTCAGTTCCCTCAATGCCCTAACTGAAAGCTTAGGAAATGCGGGAGATGTGATTGTCAATACCGATCGCCTGACCATTCTCGATGGCGGACAAATCTCTACCGCCACGCGCGGCCCCGGAGATGGAGGAAATTTGAACGTGACGGCAAACGAGTCGATCAACCTGAGCGGTGTTTTTACTGATAGCGATCGATCTTCTCCGAGTTTCCTCACCGCCCGTACCATCGGTCTGGGAGATGCAGGTAATTTAACCATAACCACCGATCGCCTTTCGGTGCGAGATGGCGCTGAGGTGAATGTCAGCACTGCCCTTTCCCCAGCTAGTCCCCCCGATGTCACCCGTGAAGATTTGGGTGCGGCCGGTAGCCTCTTCGTCGCGGCGAACGAGTCAATCGACGTTAGCGGATTCGGCAGTCTCCTCACTGCTCGTACAAGTGGTTCTGGGGATGCGGGCAATGTGACAATAAACACCGATCGCCTTTCGGTGCGAGATGGCGCTCAAATCAAGGTCAGCGCTGAGCCTCCCGAAATAGTTCCGCCCGATGTCACCCGTGAAGATTTGGGTGCGGCCGGCAGCCTCTTCGTCAATGCAGAGGATATTCGCCTCGATACGGGGGGTTCTCTCAACGCCACCACCACCTCCGGCAGCGAGGGCAATATCACCCTCAATACCCGAGATTTGCGCCTGCGCCGCAGCAGTGGCATAACCACCACCGCTACGGGAAATGCGATCGGCGGTAACATCACCATCGATACCGATACCCTCACTGCCCTGGAAAATAGCGATATCAGCGCTGATGCCGAGAACAATGTTGGCGGCCGGGTGGAGATTACCGCAGATGGGGTGTTCCTCGAAGGCATCTCGGGAACTAACGTCAATCGCCAAGCCTCTCTCGAAGCCAGCGACATCACCGCCACCTCAGCCCTGGGAGCGGAATTTGATGGTATCGTCGAGTTCAATACTCCCGATATCGATCCGAGCGCCGGGTTAATCGAGGAACCGACGATTCCTCCCCCCCCGATTCGCGCCAGCACCTGTAGTGGCGACTTCGAGGATGCCTTCGTCATCACCGGACGCGGCGGCTTGCCTCCCTCTCCGGGCCAACCCCTCACTTCCAGCCGCACTTGGGAAGACACGAGCCTCACCGAAGTCCCCGAAACCCCAGGTAATAACCAAAGTAATACCCCAAACAATCCTGGGGCAATAGTATCTCCCGAATCGGAAACTAGGGCGAGTAAAGAGAACGAACCCCGCGAATTGATTGAAGCCCAAGGGTGGTATCGCAACGAAGCCGGACAGGTAGTTCTCACGGCCCATTCGTCCCGCGTCACCCCTTCCGCACCGGGGTTTCTGCCCTTTAGCTGCCACCCCTTTGAGCCGAGTGGAGAGTCGTAGAGGGGAGTGGAAACGGGGGAAAGAGGGGAAACGGGGGAAAGAGGGGAAACGGGAGAAACGGGAGAAACGGGGGAATTGGGATATAGTTTAGCCTCCCAAGCCCCCGAAGCCCCCGAAGCCTCCCAAGCTCCCGAAGCTTTCCTCAACAAGCGTTAAACTTGTCACCAATGGAGTTCGATTCGATCGCCATTTGACGTGATGTTTGCTGACTTATAGGTTTCCATGTCCGTTCCTCAATCCCGCCACCCTCAAACCAATCCCCCACTTCCCCCTCGGGAGACGCTGCCGACGATGTACGATCTACCCAGCGAAGACCCGGAGGAACCCGACTTTGACACGATTCCCCCACTCCCGCCTCGGGAGACGCTGCCGACGATGTACGATTTGCCCAGCGAAGATCCGGAGGAACCCGGTTTGCCCGACGAATTCCACAACCTGCAACCGGAACTGCTGAGTCGCACCTTCTCCCTGGACGGCTATTCTCCCCAAGATATCTTCATCGGTACGGACTTGAACCTCTACTACGATGTCCGCCATTCCCAGTGGTACAAGCGCCCGGATTGGTTTGCCGTCCTCGGGGTTCCCCGCTTGTACGAAGAGCGAGATTTTCGCCGCAGCTACGTCACCTGGCAAGAAGGAGTCAATCCGTTTGTCATCGTCGAACTGCTCTCGCCGGGAACGGCAAATGAGGATTTGGGAGAGACGCAAGGACGCGAGGAGGAGCAGATGGGAGGACGCGGAGACGCGGAGACGCGGGGACGCGGGGACGTGGGGACGCGGGGAATGGGAGATAGACAGATGAGCGATGGGGAAACTTTGCGAATTCCATCGACATCTTCACCCCCGAGGAAATGGGAGGTGTACGAGCAGATCTTGCGAGTTCCCTACTACGTGGTGTTCAGTCGCTACGACGATCGACTTTGGTTCTTCCAACTTGTCGGCGGACGATACCAAGAGCAACCCGTGGCTTCGGAAGCGCCATTAATTTGGATCGAGGAGTTGCAAGTCGGATTGGGACTGTGGCAGGGGGAGTACGATGGAATCTCTCGTCTGTGGCTGCGCTGGTGCGACGGGGATGGGAATTGGATACCCACGGATACGGAAGTCGAACGCCAACAAAAGGAAGTCGAGCGCCAACAGAAGGAAGAGGCGATCGCTCGTGCCAGCCAAGCTGAATCTCAACTCGAGACGGTTGCTCTCAATCTGTTGAATTCGGGAATGGATGTCGATCGAGTGGCGCAGTTGACCCAAATGAGCGTAGAACGAGTGCGGCAACTGGCTCGGGTAAGGTAAGTACCTCCCGTAGGGGTCAACGGCCGTTGACCCCTACTCCGAATCTTTAAGGGATGGGTCGCCCAGTTAGGCGATCGATTTGCCATGGCAGTAAGAGTGGGAAAAAAGCGGACGATCGAGCATTTTTGCACCTAACTCGCTATAATTTCGATCGGGTTACAATTTTCGATTAATATATCCCTTCCGACAATCTGAAGGGACTTTACGGGGTTCGGGTCTTTGAATGGCTCTGCAATAAGCGGGTGCAGCTGCTCTACGTGCCATTCATCGAGTCACTACCAAAACTTATCCGTGTTATTCCATCTCCTCCGCTGCTCGAGCGTCCGAGGATTGAAGCTGCTCGCCTTGTTCTGCCTGGGCTTCCTCCTCGCTTTCGGTTTTCCCGCTTTTTCGGGCAATCTGCACCCGGTTTCCGCCACGATCGCCCCTCAACTCACAACCGCACTAAATACTGACGCACCCTCTACGGACGCGAATTGGATCGAACGGGGTCGGGCGCTTTACGGTCGCCAAGAGTACGATGAGGCAATTCCCTTATTCGAGATGGCCGCGCGGGAGTCCGCAACCGCTGAAAAGCCGCTCAATCAAGCACTCGCCCTCAACTATCTTTCCCTCGCCCATCAAAAACTGGGACACTGGCAACAGGCGCAAGCGGCAATTGACGCTAGTTTTGCCCTGCTCGAAGCCCGAAGCGATTGCAGCGATTCGGCCTGTCTGCAAGTTCTCGCGATCGCCCACACCACTCGCGGACACCTGCACTTTGCCCAAGGAGAGGCTTCCGAAGCCCTCGAAAGCTGGCAGCACGCGGAAAACACCTATATTCGATTGGGAGAGAGTGATGGAGAAGTCGGTGGGAATGGGGCAATGGGTAGCCGCATCAATCAAGCCCAAGCCTGGGAACTGCTGGGGAATTACCGCCGATCGTGCAGTACTCTTTTAGAAGCGATCGGGATTCCTGAGAAGTGCGATCGACTAGCAGAATGGAATGAGGATGAATTCGATCGCATTTTCTCTCAATCTCCCGAACTTGCGGTGACGGGTTTGCGGAGTTTGGGCGATACGCTGCGGGCGATTGGTCAGTTCGATCGGTCTAAACAGCTTTTAGAAACGGCTTTGAATTACGTTCGAGAAAAACCGCAAACTCCAACTTTCTCATCAGAAGAGAGCCAAGTCTTATTGAGTTTGGGAAATACAGAACGCGCATTAGCCAAAAGAGCCAAAAATCTGGATAATTCTGATGACGTTGAAGTTGAATCTGCGATCGAAAAGGCTCTCGAGCATTATCAACAGGCGATCGAAACCTCGATCGAGCAGCGCGATCGAATTAAAGCAAAACTCAATTTTTTGAGTTTACAAGTTGAATTCAAACAATGGTTAAACGAAAATCATCAAGAAGAGTCAAATTTTCTCAATAAGTTTCTCTTCCCCGACTGGCAGCAAATCGAATCTGACATCGAGCAATATAACGATCGATTTGCCGACCCAAGATTTACAATTGAGGCTTCCATCGATTTAGCGCGCAGTTTAAAAATTGGTTCGATCGGAGAGCGAAATATTTTCCCGGAACCCATTTTAGCCGATCGAATCGAACGAATTTTAATCACTGCCAGAGACCGCGCGATCGAGCTAGAAGATGTAAAACTGGAGTCTTCAGCTTTGGGAATGTTAGGACAACTTTACGTTCGAGAAGAACAATTCGAGAAAGCATTGGCAGCAACCGAGCGAGCATTAGTGCGTTCTCAAAGTCTTTTAGCCGCAGACATTTCTTATCAGTGGCAAAGTCAACTCGGTCAAATTTTAAAAAAGCAAGGGAAATTTGATGAGGCCATTCAAGCTTATCGATCGGCTTTTGAGACGATTCAGGATTTGCGCAACGATTTGATTGCGGTCGAGCGCGATATTCAGTTTGATTTTCGCGATGATATCGAACCGATGTATCGCGAATTTGCTAGTTTACTTTTACCTTTTGACAAACCGCTTTCTCCCGCAAATATTCAAATGGTGCGGCAAGTTATTGAAGCCCTACAAATCAACGAACTCAATAACTTTTTTCTCACGGGTTGCATTCAAACCAATAACGCCGACCTCGATAAGGCGATCGATGAAGCTCAAACACCAACCGCTGCGATTTATACGATTCTTTTACCCGACCCCGATCGTCTGGCGATCGTGCTGAAATTACCCGGTTCAGAACTGACTGTCTATCGAGCAGAGGTGAATACAAAAGAGTTAGAAGAATCTGTATTGAGCTTGACCAAAGAACTTCGCCTTCAAGGAAGACCCAACCCTGAGTTTTACCAAAAATCCAGAGATTTATTCGATCTGATTATCCAACCGATTGAGGCAAATTTAAAAACACATCAAATTAAAAACTTAGTTTTTATTTTCGATGATTTCTTGCGCGGTATTCCGATTGCCGCGCTCAAAAATAGTCGCAACGATAAGTATTTAATTGAAGAATATTCAGTCTCCCTGAGTTTGGGCTTACAGTTTGTTGAATCGGAGTCTGTCGCTCGAGGACGGAATGTACTCGCGGCAGGGATAAGCAAAGAGAACTCGATCGAAACCGGAATTGAGAACATCGCTCGAAAACCGTTTCCCCCTCTAGATCATGTCGAGAACGAAGTCATAGAAATTCAAAAGCTGACTTCTGGGCCCAAAGAACTTTTAAATGAGAAATTACTGCCGAAAACACTGCAACAAGCACTCGAATCGGCTTCAATTTCCACCCTCCACATTGCCACCCACGGGAACTTTAGTTCCAATGCCGAAGAGACTTATATTGCCCTCTGGCAGCGCATCCTCAAAGTGGATGAAATGGCTCGATTTTTGCAAGTGAGCGATGCTCGATCGCCCTTTAGTTCTCTCGATTTATTAGTTTTGAGCGCCTGCGAAACCGCTACTGGAGACGATCGAGCTGCGTTAGGACTGGCTGGAGTTGCCGTTAAAGCCGGGGCGCGCGGTACTCTGGCGACGTTATGGCAAGTTAATGATGCTTCAACGGCAACGCTAATGCCTCGGTTTTATGAGAAGTTGCTCTCTCAACCTCAGCTGACTAAAGCCGAAGCACTCCAACGCGCTCAACGCAATTTACTTGATGATTCTCGCGCTTGCACTTCCAATTCTCCAGATTGCGATCGGGCATGGCAATTCCCTCATTATTGGGCACCTTTTGTATTAGTGGGAGATTGGCGATAATCCCGTGCGTGACTCATATATTACGATTGGCGGCATTACTCCTCGAATGCTGCTGATTCGACTAGGGTGCAACACTGTTGAATCGGTTGACCGACAAGATTCGCTCGATCGATATCGCTATCCCCTAACAGTTCTTTCCAGGGTTGCGCGAAGGTATCTTGGTAATATTCCGCCAAAAGCGAGATCGTTTCGTGCCAAATGCCATGTTCGGCATAGAACCGCACCCGATCGATCGGGTTTGCCTCTCCAGAAGCGATGGAAGGGGGAATCGTCAGAGTTTCTCTTTCCACCCATCCACTAACCGTCGCAGAAGTCGCATCTTCACAAGCCAGATCGAGGTGGAAATCCCATTGGTATTTTTGACCGGGTTCGAGGGTCACTTCTGGCTGAAGCCGAACGATTCCAGGTGTCTGTGTCACTGTAACGTTACCCCGATACATCGGCTTTGCGTCTTCGTCGTAATAACTCTGCTCGTCCCACAGTCTAAATCGACCCCCTTCGATCGCCTCTGCCGGATAGGGAATGTAAAACCAAAAGCTCGGAGATGCCTCTGTGGTGAGCGCCCAGACGATCGTCTTCGAGCGCGATACTTCCTCAAAAGGCACGATCGCCGTCAACGGTTCGTCCGTTGCAAAACACTCCTCATCGCGATTTCCACCCCCTTCTACATCCCCAGACTCCCCTCGATTTTCCATATTACTTGGCATGGTAAACTCGAGTGGCGCTCGACTATCCGATGCAGCCGATTGCTCAGACGCGGGTAAGCCATCGGCAAGCGCTCCAAAAGGCAACAGTCCCAGAATTCCAAGAGAGCTACTCAAAAATAAGATTCTCAGGTTCATAACGTTTTAGCGCAATTCCACTACACTTACAGTCGATCGAATTTTTGCTTGGGCCATCGATACCGAAGCTGCGGCATCGAACTTGCGGCAATCGTCGCCGTTGCCACCAAGGCGATCGCCATCGGCACGAACGGCAGACATACACCCCCAACTGAAAAAACTAGAAAATATCCCGCGTAGGAGACGACAATCGCGATCGTCCCACCGACATTGCGAGACAATGGCGATTTCAGACACAATACCAATATTCCCCCAGCCACCGAACTCACAAAAACGAGCAGAATATCTCCCCAGCGCGGTAAAAATCGCAGTAGGGGTCGATCGTTCGTGGCAATTCCGAGTAATTGACTGGTCATGTGAGCGTGGAGGACGACACCGGAGAGTTTTCGAGCTTCCCAGCTGTTGTAGGGAGTCTTAAACCGATGGTAATAGCTTGTGGGTGCATCGGTGCCCATGATGATAATGCGATCGGTTATCCATTCTGGCTCGAATTCACTGTTTAATAGCTTGTCGAGGGAAATCGTCCGAGCAACCCGCTCTTGAGAACGATAGTCGAGCAATACTTGATGACCGGCATCATCTAGATTGTGGTAGAAACCCGTATTGTTATCCAAGGGTTTGAAAACAATATCACCCAATTTGAGGTAACCATCGAGTTGAGTGGGAATGTCCTCTACTTCTAGATAACGCAGTGCCAATAAGAGACTCAAGGCTTTTTGCGCCTCACACTTCGACTCTTGGCTTGGATGTTGAAAGAATAAATGGCGGCGCACGACTCCATCGGCATCAATCGCAATATCGTGGTAGCTGCGATTCTCCTCGGGACTTGCCGGAGGGGAGGCGATCGTACTTCTGTGACCCTGGCGATCGTCGTGGCGACTACCCACTTCGCAAGTCGTCACCAGGTTTTCTCGCTCGAGTTGTGCGGCTAAGGTATCGTAGCCATTGCCCACTGGCAAATCGCGAATGATATTCAAGCCGATAACCCGAGGTTGATGGCTTTGCAGTTTTGCCAGGGCTTGGGCGAGAATCTCGTCCGGTAGTACCATGCCATTTGGGGCATATTTCGAGAGGTCGTCTTCGGTAATTTTCACCAGTAGCAGCCTGGGATCTTCACCGCGATCGGGCATCCGTCGTAACGTAAAATCGTGAACGAGTTGTTCGGTCGGTTGCAAAATTCCCACCCCCCATCTCGCCCCGACAATCGTCCCCGTGACGGCCGTACTTGCGAGTAGAATTCCTTGGAGGGTGCGCCAAAGGCTGACGCGCCGCCGTTCGGGTCGATCGCCCGCGAGTAATCCCTGCCACGTCAGGGGTTCCCAGCTGGGATGCGCGAACACCACCGGCAACCAACTCGCGCAGGGATATTTGTCTTCGAGTTCGTACAATCTTTCTCGTGCGGTTCGGACTGAAGCGTGTAGGGATTCTCCACGGTTGGCAAAAGCATGGAGAAAGTATTCTAAGAATTTCTGAGCGACTTCGTCGGGAATTCGCTCTCGCATGACAATGATTGCCGGAATTTGCAGCGTGGAGAGTTCTCGGGCCAATCCCAAGCCATCGCAAGAGTTGAAAATCGCCAACTTCAAACCCCGAGCGATCGCTTTTCTCAGGCCGTATTTAAGATTGTCGGCGATCGTAATGCTTTCGGTTTCGTTGAGTTGCAACAATCCCTGGGTATAGTCGAGATTGCTCGTGCTGTGACCGGCAAAAAAGAGAATATCCCAGTTTTGTTCCCAAAGTCGATCGTTGAGTTGCGCGGAATTCGTCGCCACTAACGTCACAATTTCAGCTTTGCCTTTGAACCGATCTTTAAGGGTCACGAGATCGGCTTCGGTATCGATATCGGTGCTATCTCCGAGGATGGCTAAAATTCTGACTTTTGTCTTCGAGCGACTCAGATCTATCCGTTCGTGTTTTTGGTAGTTTAAAGCACTAAACGTCGGCTCTACTCGATATCGATCGAATTCCCCCCATAAATGCCAAGGAAGTTTCCACAGCCTAATTTCATCGGTTTGAACCAGCAATCGAACATCTCCACCAGATTGACGCATCACACCCAGAATCTCATCTCGAATGGCACGAAAGTCTCGATCTCCAGAATTCAACCATTCATCGATCTCGAACTTGACGCGATCGGAAATTTCGGAAATTTTGATGTTGGTCGGTTCGTCCGTAATTTCTTCAATGACTCGATACTGGTCGAATCCACAACTATATCGAATTGATTTCCAAGACTCGTAAGTCTGAAAAATATCACTTGAAGGAGGCAAGCAGCCATGTTTTGAGATGCGAGTCACTCCATTTTCCTGAATTTTAAGAGTGACGGGAAAGCCTTCTTCAAAACTGCCGGAGTCAATTTCTAAAATTGCCGAAATACGCATGGTTTAATCATTCAGAAATTTTGCATTTACTCGATCCAAAAGTCATCAACAAATATCATTTCATCAAACGTCACTTTGACGCGAAATTCATCCCCGCGATCGCATCGAAACTTAAGCTGAATAATATTATTTGCATCGGTGGCGATCGCGGGTTTGAGGAGTTGGCGATCGGTCCGGTCGAGTACCATCAGTTGCACTCCAGACGGCAGGGCCTCTTGACCCACGGGATAAACTCGCAAGTGGACGGTGGTTTTCGAGTTGGGTTCGGGCATTATCGTGGCAACTAAAAGTAGCTCTAGACCATCGAGTCGCAATCCCAAATTGAGTTTTTTGGCACGTCTGACACCCGCCTGGGGATTGGTGGGATCGATGCGCCCCAAACTCACGGCTGCTTGGCGGCGCAAGTCTGCATTTGGGGTATTTTGTCGAATCTCCATCAGGGCGGCGATCGCCTCAGCGTTACCATAACCAATTCGACCCAATAAATCCATCGCCGAGAGTTGAGTTTGTCGATCGCGATGGCTTTTCAATAACTGAGTAATGTAGGAAATGGTAGGCGTTGAGGCATCATCTTCCCAAATTGCAGAACTTCTATAGGTGTAGGCGAAATTCGGCTGGCGATCGCCCAAAGTTGCCACGACTTCTTCGAGGGTTTGCCAACCGCTATCGACGCGATCTTCCACCTCTCGACCCATATTTTGACCCATATTTCGCAACCATCGAGCTAAATTAATCGCACCTGGGTGAGTTGCATCTGACCGATCGGTTGTCGTCTCGGGTTGGGTGGTATCGAGGGGGGTAGTATCAAGTTGCACTCGAGATCGGGCCGCCTCCAATCGCAGTTGGTACAACCGTTGCCGCCATTGGCTATTTTCTAGCAGCGCACCCCACTCCTCAAATGCGATGTCGAGATCTTGCCGCAGTCTGGGAGAATATCCGGCTGTTTGCGCCAGTTGCGATAGTAATAACTCAGCGCGATCGCCGCTTAAAACTGGTAGAGTTTCCAACTCGACTTGGCGAAGGGGACGTAATTTTTGTGCCAACCATAATGTGGCAAAATCGTCGATCGCCTCCGATCTTTCGATCGAATAAGTCGCCAAAACCGGGTCGTATCGATTCTCGCGTTTGAGTTTCTCGTGAGTGGTATATCCGAGCAAGCGCATCCAACCGGCATCTCGCTCTTCATCGATCTCGACTTGCACGGATAAATAGTAGTCTCCGGCAAAGCTGGGCAAATCGACCCATTCTCGAGGAACGACAAATCGATCGGGTTCGACGGTTTCGGTGGGGATGAGAATGAAGCGCGTTTCCCCGAAGCCGATCGCCACACCGTTGAGGAGTTCCCACCAGCTAGATCGAGTAGAACGATCGGGCCAAATCGAGATGAAGCGATCGGCTTCGGGGAGAAATGCTTCGAGCCAAGGAATAAAACCGTCGAGACAGAGTTGATTGATAAATGCATTCCAACAGGCCGCGCGATTGGAGTAGATTCCCCGATCGGGCCAGGCGTGTTGTATTTCTTGGGGTGAAAACTCCAGCCACAAACTTTCGGTGGTGGCGAATTCATTCAAAATATTTGGGGTCGGGTTCATGTTCGGTCACTCCTCAATTAGCGAGTTCGATTAGTGAGTGTTGGACGAATAGATCGATCCGTTTGGTCAGTTTATTAACTTTTTTGGGATCGATGTCAGGCGGAAGGGTATCCCACATTAAAGTAACGCCTAATGTTTGTAAGCTCCAAAGATGCAAGTAATACTTCCAAAAAGTTCGAGCGTTCTCAAAATGATGTCGATTGGCAAAATAAGGTAAGACGAATTGACCGAGGGTATCGGTAATTTCTTCTCGTAAATAGGCCCGCAAACCTTCTTCGACATTTTGTTGTCGTTGCTTACTCCAGCGAGCTAGATTGCGATCGAAGTGTTCGTCGGTGGCGATCGGTTCTATTTCATCTCGAAAGCAATCCCACAATCGTTCGACCCAGATGGTTTTGAGCTGGGTGAGATGGCGAGAAATACTCGAGCGATCGATTTCAATTCCATTGATAAGTAGCAGGGTTTCGGCTTCGCTTTGCTTGAGTCCCAGACCGTAGCACAAAACCACAATCACGTATAAAGATGGAATCTGTGGCGTTTCTTCGATCTGTTGGCGAAGCCGACCGAGTTCTTCTTTGAGAAATCGATCGACTTCACTTTGATAGTCTTGAGTTTTTTGCTCCATCTCTAACTCTTGGGATGCTAATGTATCTAATCCACTTTTGCTGGCTTCAAATAATGAACTTTCATGTTCTCTAGGACTTAATTCTTCTAAGTAAATTGGGTCTATTCTTTGCTTTTCTAGTTTGTCATAATGCTGCATTGCAGCAATACAATTTTCTAGACTGTTTTGAAGTTTCTCTGTCGTCATGTTAGGAACGCGAATTTTCTCTTTATGGCTAGATTGCTCCTGCTTCATCTGATAGAGTTCTACCGCTCGATCGAAATCTTGTTGACTCGGATCGAGGAACTTTCTTCGCTTTCCTTCTCCACTCGGCTGATACACTTGAAAAAAGCACTTCCAAGCGAGCAGACAAACAGAAATAATAGGTTCGGCTACACCATAAAGTTTTAAAGCTTTGCGAAGTCGAGTTTTACTTTCAACTTTTAGCGCACCCCAAATCGTTCGCTTTCCTTGTCCTGTTTTTTGGTAGTATTCATCTCTAATGTCACAAATTAAGACTTCGCGAACGTAAACTTCTATCTTTTTCGAGCAGGTCGGATCGTACTTTTTTAAAATTTTATGTAATCGATCGAGATTACTCAGAATCCCTCGACCGATCTGCCAATAAATATCAAATGTATCGCGAGGATTTTCAAAATCGATCCACGCTTTACACCGAACTCTGACTGCTTGATAACAGGCTTCCTCAAAGTAACTGAGAATATGTTTTTGATTGAGATGCCGATTATTATGAGACTGAATTTTATCTGTTTGAGCTTCAATCGAGACTCTATCTAATAAGTAAAGTACTGTTTCTATTTCTTTCTCAGTCGTGAATAAGACAGAAAAATGGGTATCGCTTTTTTGCAAATAGCCAATATTAAACCATAACTGATTATCCCGCTTACAAATCGGATGAATTGCTCGAGCCGTTCCGGTAAAATCCCAAAAAGTAGAAAGTTTATCGCTTAGTTTTTGACGTTTTTGTAGTTTATCGGGTAGATAAAAGTTAACCATTTTGTAATATAAAAAACCTCTCAACTCATTGAAGAAATATTTGAGTTAGCATAGAAAAACTGTCAAATTATCATAGAATAGACAAGATGACTCTTCAGTATTCAGGTATTGAGTCTTTAAGCATTACGAGCATATCTTTGGATAAACCTAAAATCATTTTTTAGACCGCGATCGATTTAACTGAGTTCGGCTACCATAAGATTCAATCTCGAACCTGTTCTACTCGTATCTTGGGAAAACTCTCATTTTTCGTGCAAGACATAGCCATTTGACTGGCATGACTTATCGCTACTGCCACATCAGGCGCGGACACTAGTGAAGGTGAGCAGGCCTTGCTCAGGGAGATATACTTGGGGGACATCAGGCTGTCCTAACCCAGCTGGCGACTGCGATAGCTTGAAAGTCTAACAAGTTTAAAGTTCTCATTCGATCTATCAGCGCCGATCTCTACTCTTTTACGCTGAACGGTCTTTTCTGTAACAAAAGTTTACGATTTGTTTTATGCCGGAAAATTCCCCCCCCTTGCAACGGCATGGAGAAGGAGATCGAGAGCTTATATCTCGCGTGCAGGTTTTTCCCAGGCGAGAGACGGTGAACATAAAGGGTTGCGAGGACGTTCCAGGTTTGGAAGCTATTTGAAAGCGATCGGAATATTAGATTCTCATTCTTTAACGACAGCGATCGAGAAATCTCACCACCTTTCCCTGACGTTGCGCCTCCTCGGCAGTATACCGAACCCGATCGACTCGTCTACCCTGAGATTGACCCGGCTGCGGCTTCTCGTAAAGGCTGATGACTCCGCTGCGATTGGATAGCATCACCGGACTCAACGGCTGTACCTTCACCGCCTCTCCCGGTGGCAAGATGCGTTGGGATTCATCCAGGATGCTGTTGAGATTTAAGGGTTCGCGTTGGGTATCCGAGAGCGTCCAACCGTCTAAGTCGATCGCTTCTCCAGAAAAATTGACGAGGCTCACCCATTCTCCTTCTCGTTCGTCTCCGGCTGGATTCACCATCGCGGCGGCAATGAAAATGGGAACCTCTTCAACGGCAACGGTTTCTCTGGTTTCGCCGGCGGCAATGAGTTCCTCGGGTGCGTCTACCTCAATGCGTTCGGGGAATCGAGGAATATCGAGTTCCTCTCGCTTTTCGGGATTTTCGTTGAAGAACAGGGGATTTTTCTCGTAAATCTCATCGTCAAATTCCAACCCCGTCAGCCGTTCGATTTCTGTAATCGTCACCTGATACTTTTGGAAGTTAAACGTGTGCTTCCCGGCTTTATCTGCCAACGCCTCTAAATCTTGATACATCAGAAACGCGCGCACGTCCAATTGCTCGGCGTCTTTGTTGGCAAAACACACCACCTTAAAAAAGCCACAGGGAATCAGACCCGGTTCTCGTCCCGGTGGGGTGATGGTGCGGGAAAATTCCCCGTAAACTGGGCCGGAGAAAACGGTAATTCGACCTTGAGCCGCTAAATCCAGGTGAAATACCCAATCTTCCAATGCCAGCCATTCATCTTGGTTGAAGTTTTCGTGCTGTAGGCTGGCGTTGGCATAGTAAAAGGTTTCGTCGGAGGCACGTTTGGCCTCGCGGACGGTTTTCCCCCACGCCAAACTCCCCCGTCGCGCCAGGTGACCGCGATCCCAAGGATTGCGTCGGTAGTAGTCGTTATCGAGTTGAAACTCCCAACCGATGCGACTGTCGATGTTCCAATCCCGACTTCTGGGGACATTTTTAATTAGCGTCCGATCGATATTCGCGCAGGCAATAATCGGCGATCGCTTCTGACGATGGGTAACGATCGAATAGTTGACGTAGTTGGCGAAAATCTCATCCGCCAATCGCGCGCTGTGGAGGACATGACCGGCTAAGGATGGTGCGAAGGTGGGAACGGGAAGGGTAATATTATTTCCGAGAAAGGCTGGGTCGTAACCTTGCATCGTTCGAGACTTCCTTTATGTAGGGATAATGGGTCGCAGATTGTATTTTCGTCGATCGAGGTTAAGGTTCGATTGAGTGTGTCGCGATGCGGACGATTTCCGATTCTGAGGTAAATGCAACGTTGTCCTCAGCCCGATCGCTGTTGGATAAAGTATGAAGCTTGGAAGGTGAATTCGACAGTACCCGCACGGGGTCATTTTTCTGGGTCAAGTCCCAATAGGTAGGGGCGGGTTTAGCAGTATCTTCGGCAACTTGCTTCAAGGTTTTCTTCAAAACCCGCCCTGACGGAATGTTCGCTAGCCGATCGCTGGATACTTACGAGTGCCGTAGCCTACCACCAGACATTCGTGTTACGCAATATACATTTGACCCCAAAAATAACAATGGGTCTGGGCGGGTTTTGACTTTAAATTTCGGGCAAGTCGCCTAAGATATTGCCAAACCCGCCCCTACATCGTTTTTTCTCGTACGTGACACCTGAATGCTTACATCGCCTGGATACCCAAAACTTCCCTTACCTCCTTTGCTTTCTCGCTGTGTAATAATGAAGCCAAATTTTTGAGCGAGATCGAGTAAAGCAATGGTGTGGCAACCGGGAAAAACGTTACGGGGCGATCGATATACCATTGAAGCGATTCTGGGGAGGGGGCGGTTTGGAATTACCTATCTGGCGTGGGAGAAGAATGGAACCCGCGTGGCGATAAAAACCCCTAACGACGAAGTGCGATCGCTCAATCCCGCAAAGTTCGATCGATTGCAACGGGGATTCGTGCAAAAGGCGGTGAAGCTGGCAAAATGCCGCCATCCTCATCTTGTTCGGGCGGAGGAACCGTTTCGGGAAGATGGCATCTGGTGTATTGCTATGGAATACATTTATGGGCTGAGTTTGGCGAGGCGGGCAACGGCGAAATTGCCCGAAGTGGACGCAGTGAAGTACGTCCGGCAGATTGGGGAAGCACTGGGGGTGATGCATGAAAATGGCTTGTTGCATCGTGACGTGCAGCCGAAAAATATTATGGTGCGACTGCGCTTGGGCAAACCCGAAGCGGTACTGATTGATTTTGGCTTGGCGCGGAATGTGGGCGAGGCAATTACCCAGACGCGCACCAGCGGAATTTCAGATGGATTTTCTCCGTTGGAACTCTACTCATCTGGGCGCAAATGTGGCAGGTATACAGATATTTATGCGTTGGGGGCGACGCTGTACAACCTGGTGACGGGGAAAATACCGCCCAATGCGCCAGATCGCAAAATTCACCGGAGGGCTTTGAGGTTTCCCAACGGGATTAGCGATAACGTGCGTAAAGGGATTCAGTTAGCCATAGAACTCGAACCCCAAAACCGCCCCCAGTCAATGAAGGCATGGTTGAAATTGCTAGAAGCACCCCCTCCAAAACCGAAACTTTCTCAACCCACCCGACACATTCCTTGGGGTGCGTTAACAGTAATGTTCGTGTTGTGCGTGTTGCTGGGTTTTCTCCTAGCTTTGTTTTTTAACTCTATAGTTGGGGCTTTGGCTGAGTCTGGGTCTAGGTTTTGGGAGGGGGCTGAGAGTCGGGCTTTTGCTAGGGCTTTGGCTGAGGTTTTTGCTGGGATTTTGGCTGGGGCTTTGGCTGGGGTTTTTGCTGGGGCTGGGGCTTTGACTGGGATTAGGGCTTGGTATTTGGCTGGGGCTGGGACTGTGGCTTTGACTGGGATTGGGGCTTGGTATTTGGCTTGGTATTTGGCTGGGGGTTGGGTTGTGCTTGTGGCTGTGGGTGGAGTTATGGCTGTGGTTGGGACTGGGGCTTTGGCTGTGGCTAGCAAAACGTTACTCAAATCTTTCAATCGGTTTCACACTTTCCTGATTTTGGTTGCTACTTCTGGACTGGGACTGGCATTAGGAGGGGGGTGGTTGATGTGGTGGTTGCTGAGTCATTACATTTCACCTTCATAAACTCTTCACTCCCAAAGTCCGATCGCCCTTCAAAAACTCACCCTCCCAGTTCCCCCGGATCGATCCCCTGCTGCCGCAACAATGTGAGGTATCGCTGACGATAATCATAGCCAGCCTATCGATCGCTCATCGCTTCCCAAGCCTCCAAAGCCCCCGAAGTTCGATCGCCTAATCCGCCATTGCCAAAAACTCCCGATACACCGCCTCCAACTGCGCCACTCGATCGGACACATCTGCCCCCAACCGTTGCAATCGCGCCACTTCCGCCTCCCGATCAATTTCAAAGTGCTCTTTTTGCTTCACCAAATTCTCCAACTCTGCCTTCCGGGCATTGATATCATCGTTAATCCGATCGCCCACTTCCCGTTCGTAGGCATCGAAACATTCCTTCACCGCATCGTAAACCGGTTGCCATTGTTCCTTGGCAATTTGGGGCAGATATTTTACCAACTCTTGCTTCGTCGCGTCCATCAGCTTTTTGCGCGCCGAATCCATTTGCAGCGCCCCCACTCCCAAGCCAATCAGCATCAGGGTAATCGGGCCCAACACGATTCCAGACAGCATCGCAACCGCCCCGCCAATCCCGACGACAGCCACCATATTCAGGAGGATATTTTTCCAATTAAACCCCGCCTGCGCCAACGCCGCCCCAGCTAAATTCCCCGAAGCCAGGGACACCAACCCCATCGCCCAAGCAGCCCAGGAAGGGGCGTTATTTTCATCCACCGAATCGAGGTTTTTCGTCCGAACCTGCCCGGTGAGTTTTTCGGTCATGGTATCGGTGACTTTAGCGTAATCGTCGCCGTAGCGCGCCGCCAGTTGCGAGAGTTCCTTGAAGCCGCGATCGATTTCTCGTTCGGCTTCCAAACTCCAATCGGCAATCTTATCGTTAATATATTGCTCGAAGGTCTGTTTGAGACTGTCTTCAAAATGTCGGCGGCGATTCCCATCGAGAACGTCCATCACGTTCAAGTTGGGTTGGTAGCGCAAAAAGTCCGCCTCGAAGGTATGCTCTAAATTGAGAACGTAGCTTCGGAAAGAGTCGGCGACGGCTTGGGCTTTGGTATTGCGAATGGTGCGAATTTCTTCCCCAAAGCGATCGCGAATGGCTGTCAGTTGCGCGAATTCCGGTTCGACTGCGGCAATATTCTCTCGCAATTGGTCTGCATCGCGATCGAGCAGTGAAACCCGCACGTCGATGGCTTCTTGCAGGCGATCGTTTCCCTGCCGCGCTAAAGTCCTTGCCTGCCGCAGTTCCGACACCGCCCGTTCCTTAGTTAAAAACGTCCCCAACCCATCGAGGAATTCGGGAAATCCCGTCCCCGCCAAATCCGCATCGGCATCTTTGAGGCGCTTGCGCAGGGTATCCAAGGCCGAAATCTCAAACACCCGTTCGTCGTAAAAATCGTGACCTTCCACCTGGCAGTAGTCGGCTAGGTTGGATTTAAACACGCGCCGCAGCTTGTATTCGGCTTCTTCAATTTCTTCCGGGTCGTCCGGGTCGATCAGGCTTTCGCGCACTTGGTCCCAGGCATTGACCAAGAAAAACACCGTCAGTCCCCGATCCTTAATATAATTCTCCAGATAGCGCCGTTCCCCCAAAGTGCAAGGCTGAGTCGATCGCAACACGAAGAGAATGGCGTGGCAGTTGTTGATGTACCCCAAAGACAGTTCGTTGCGGGCTTCCGTATCGTTGAGTCCGGGACTATAGCACTACGCAAATGCATTAGGACATATAATAAATCCAGAGTCGTTCCAAGTTCATGAGAAACAATGCCTGCACCTTATAGTGATGATTTTCGACAAAAAGCGATTGCAGCCGTCAA